>NZ_CP071612.1:0-60000 GCF_017357245.1 Rhizobium bangladeshense
CAGCCAGAGAGGAGGAGGGAAGACAGCTTCGCCGTCGAGAACCCTCATGATCGTTCGCCGCCTATCGCTCAAGCGCCTCTTCCCTATAAAAAATCAAAGATATTTTAAAAGGTTTCTATTTCTTAGAGTCGGTGTCTATCAAGGATTAAAATCCATCCACTGCCGACGCCATTTGTCGCGCGTTCGAAGAAGAACGCGAAAGATTTTCTCGGCTTCGCTCAAACTGCGGGGAGAAACCGAATCGCGAAATGATTCCAGATCCTTGGCCGCAGACTGATTTTCTCGTGCCTGTGGATAGGCTGTGGAGCAGCGTGCGACACGGTGATTTCATCCCCAGCCTCCACAGGAGAGATCAAAACAGTTCCGCAAAATTCGAAATGTGGATAAGCAGGCATGTTTTCCCTTGCCCGAAGCAGCCTCACCGCCTTAGCTCTCCATCATCCAGTCTTTTCAACAGGTGGCGGAAAATAACGTGGAGAACAGAACGAACTTCTTTCATCTGCACCTGATTTCTGACTCGACCGGAGAGACTCTCATCTCAGCGGGCCGCGCCGCCTCGGCGCAGTTCAGATCCGCTCAGCCGATCGAGCATGTCTATCCGCTGATCCGCAATCGCAAACAGCTGCTGCCGGTTCTGCAGGCGATCGATGACGCACCCGGGATCGTGCTATACACAATTGTCGACAGGGATCTGGCGAGCCTGATCGACGAGCGCTGCGTCGAGATGGGTGTCGCCTCGGTCAACGTGCTGGAGCCGGTCATGAATGCGTTCCAGATCTATCTTGGCGCCCCCTCCCGCCGTCGGGTCGGGGCCCAGCATGTGATGAATGCCGGTTACTTCGCCCGCATCGAGGCGCTGAACTTCACTATGGATCATGATGACGGCCAGATGCCGGATGATTACAATGATGCCGATGTCGTCATCATCGGGATCAGCCGGACATCGAAGACGCCGACCAGCATCTATCTCGCCAACCGCGGCATCAAGACGGCGAACATTCCGATCGTCTACGGTGTACCCTTGCCGGAGAGCTTGCTCGCGGCAACAAAACCGCTGATCGTCTGCCTGATCGCTACTACCGACCGTATTTCCCAGGTCCGAGAAAATCGGGTGCTCGGAGCGACGCAAGGTTTCGACCGCGAACATTACACCGATAGAGCCGCGATCTCGGAGGAGCTGAAATATGCCCGCTCCCTCTGCGCCCGCCACGGATGGCCGCTGATCGATGTAACTCGCCGCTCGATCGAGGAAACGGCGGCAGCCATTGTTGCCCTCCGGCCGAAGCTGCGCTAAGCGCTGACGAAAAGCCGGGAATGGGAGAATCCATGACACCGAAACTCATCCTTGCGTCGTCGAGTCCGTTTCGAAGGATGCTGATGGAAAATGCCGGTCTCTCCTTCGAGGCGCACCCCGCGAAGATCGACGAAAGGGCTGTCGAGGCCCCGCTGGAAAAAGCCGGCGCGAAGCCGGACATGGTCGCCAGCATCCTCGCCAAGGCTAAGGCCCAGGATGTCAGCGTCCGCTTTCCCGAAAGTCTGGTCATCGGTTCGGATCAGACGATGTCGCTCGGCGACCGCGTTTTCCACAAACCGAAGGACATGGCCGATGCAGCGAACCACCTTCATGCCCTGTCGGGCACGACCCACCGGCTAAACAGCGCCATCGCGATCGTCCGCGACGGCGTCGTCTTGTGGGAGCATCTCGGCCATGCGGAACTGACGATGCGACCCCTGAGGGAGGATTTCATCGCCAGGCACCTGGCACGGGTGGGCGAACGGGCGCTTTCCAGCGTCGGCGCCTACCAGCTGGAAGGAGAGGGCGTTCAGCTCTTCGAGAAGATCGAGGGCGACTATTTCACCATACTCGGGCTGCCGATGCTTCCGCTCCTGGGAAAATTGCGAGAATTCGGAGCGATCGATGGATGATTCACGTGAAACACTCGGACCGAAGGCGTTTGTCACGGGCTTTCCCGTCAAGCATTCGCGCTCGCCGCTGATACACGGATACTGGCTGAAGACGCTTGGCCTGCCGGGCAGCTACCGCGCCCACGAGGTGGCACCCGCTGCCTTTCCCGATTTCATTGCCTCGCTGAAGAATGGCAGTTCCGGTTTTACCGGAGGCAATGTCACCATCCCCCACAAGGAACTTGCCTTCAGGCTCGCCGACAAGCCGGATGATCTGGCGCACGAGCTCGGCGCCTCGAACACGCTCTGGCTGGAGGATGGCCTCCTGCATGCCACCAATACCGACGGCTGCGGCTTCACCGCTAACCTTGATGAGCGCCATCCCGGCTGGGACCGTCATGATACCGCCGTGGTCTTCGGTGCCGGCGGTGCGAGTCGGGCGATCATTCAGGCGGTTCGCGACCGTGGCTTCAGGGAAATCCACGTCGTCAACCGCACCGTCGAACGTGCGCGCGAGCTAGCCGATCGCTTCGGGCCGAAAGTTCGAGCCCACCCGGCGGGCGCGCTTACCGAAGTCATGCACGGCGCCGGCCTCTTCATCAACACGACCTCGCTCGGCATGGACGGTGAGGCGGTGCCGCTGATCGATTTTGCGCCGCTTGCAGCCGATGCGGTCGTCACCGATATCGTCTACATCCCCTTGAAGACACCGATCCTGAGACAAGCGGAAGAGCAGGGACTGTCGGTCGTCGACGGTCTTGGGATGCTGCTGCACCAGGCTGTTCCTGGTTTCGAAAAATGGTTCGGCAAGCGTCCTGTCGTCGACGCGGCGCTGCGGGCGTTGATTGTCGCCGACATGGAAGCGCACTCATGCTGAAGATCGGACTTACCGGCTCAATCGGAATGGGAAAATCGACGGTCGGCAAACTCTTCGCCGAGGCCGGAATCCCTTTGAATGATTCCGACGCCGTGGTCCATGATCTCTACGCCGGCGAAGCAGCGCCGCTGGTCAATACAGCTTTTCCCGGCACGATGAAGGACGGAGCGGTCGACCGGCATGAACTGGGCCGCCAGCTCGCGCTCGATCCCGAAGGCTTTAAACGCCTCGAAGCGATCGTCCATCCGCTGGTTCGCGAACGGGAAACGGAATTTCTGGCGCGACAACAGGCAGCCGGCGCCGAGATGGTCCTGCTCGATATTCCGCTGCTCTTCGAAACCGGCGCCTGGGAAAGAGTGGATGTCATCGTCGTCGTCAGCACCGATCCACAGATTCAGCGTCAGAGGGTGCTTGCGCGGGACGACATGACCGAAGAAAAATTCGATATGATTCTCTCTCGCCAGACACCAGACTCGGAAAAACGGCGCCGCGCCGATTACCTGGTCGACACCAGCCACAGCATTGCGGAAACGCGGCAGCGGGTGCTTGAGATCATCGCCGAGCTGAAAATGCGGATAGCCAACGGAGATTTCCGGAATGCGTGAGATCATCTTCGATACGGAAACCACTGGCCTCGACAATCGTGCCGATCGCATTATCGAAATTGGCGGCATCGAACTCTTCAATCATTTCCCGACCGGCAACACGATCCACATCTATATCAATCCCGGCGACCAGAAGGTTCATCCGGATGCACTGGCCGTGCACGGCATTACCGACGAGTTCCTGAAGGACAAGAAGACCTTCGCGGAAGTTGCCGACGAAATCCTCGCCTTCTTCGGCGACGCCAAGTGGATCGCCCACAACGCCACTTTCGATATGGGCTTCGTCAATGCCGAATTCGCGCGGCTCGGTTTGCCGCCGATTCTGCCGGACAAGGTGGTCGATACGCTGTCGATGGCGCGGCGCAAGCACCCGATGGGACCGAATTCGCTCGACGCGCTCTGCCGGCGCTACGGCATCGACAATTCGCACCGTACCAAACACGGCGCGCTGCTCGACTCCGAACTGCTGGCCGAGGTCTATATCGAGATGATCGGCGGCAGACAGGCGGCATTCGGCCTGAGCATATCAGGTCAATCCGGCCAGGCCCGCGGTGAAATGGCCGCCGAAGACGATCTGGTGATTGCCGCGGCGTTCGAACGGCCCCGCCCGCTTGGCTCCCGCCTCAGCCAGGCAGAAGCGCAGGCGCATGAGGCGCTTATCGCCAAGCTCGGCGAAAAGAGCATCTGGGCGAAATACGCCAGCCCGAATTGAAAATGCCCGGGGCCTGCCCGGGCATTCGCATGTCAGAACCGAGATAATTCGATCAGTTCGGAACGGCCTGAACCTTGGCGCGGGCCTGTTCTTCGGCAACGCGCTGCGCGAACATCTGCGTGAAATCGATCGGGTCGATCATCAACGGCGGGAAACCACCGTTGCGGGTCACGTCGGCGATGATCTGACGGGCGAAGGGGAAGAGCATGCGCGGGCACTCGATGAAGAGAACCGGCAGCATGTGCTCTTGCGGGAAGCCGGCAACGCGGAAGACGCCGCCATAGACGAGTTCGGTGTGGAACACCGTCTTGTCGCCGTCCTTGGCTTCGGCGTTCAGCGATAACACGACGTCGAAATCCGTGTCGGAAAGCGGATTGGCGTTGACGTTCACATTGATGTTGATCGTCGGCGCCTTGTCGCGGGCCTGCAGCGAACGCGGCGCACCCGGATTTTCGAACGAAAGGTCCTTGGTATATTGCGCAAGGATCGAAAGGGTGGGGTTGGTCGCACCGTTGCTGTTGTTATCGTCTGCCATTGGCTTTTCCTCGAAGGGCATGGGAATGGTGCCGCCATCTAACATTTCGGGGAGGGGCTTACAACCCTGGGCGCAAGGCGCACCTGATCGCCGGCAAGGCTTCAGTCACCGAGATGTTTGCCCGACCATGGCGAGTTCCGGTCCGGCTCCCTATGATAGTCCTCCTCGTCGAGATCGACCACCTTTGAATTCGGGCTGCGATCGCGGAAATCGGGCTTCGGGCCAGCCGAAAAGCCGCCCTTCGTGTTGACGACGAAGCGCCTGGCAATCGACCGCCAGACGAGATCGCGCACCGGCGGCGTGAGAATAAGGAGGGCGATGATATCCGTGAGGAACCCAGGAATGATCAGGAGCAGCGCTGCCATGACCGTCATCGCCGGCTTCAGCAGATCACGCCCGGGCATGACACCGTTCCGTCCTTCGCTCGACATGCGCCGCAGGATACCGATCCCCTGCCGGCGCAGCAGGACCACGCCGAGAACGAAGCTCGCCATGACGAGCGCAAGCGTCAGCGCCAGACCGATCGCACGGCCGACGATAACGAAGCCGGCAATTTCGCCAAGTGGCAGCAACAGAATGAAAGCCGGCAGGATTGAAAAACGCATGGTCGTCATGTCCCGGGCTTTGCCGGTCTCCTCTGGACGGCGGCGAAGATGCCAGCCATCATTTGAATCATCTGTATAGGCGGACTATATGGGAGTACAAATCAGAGATGTTAACGGCGGCTGCGATACGATATGAGTTCGAACGACTTCATCACATTATTCTTCCTGGTGGCGGCGGTGCTGATCTTCTTTCAGCTGCGCTCCGTGCTCGGGCGCCGTACAGGAAATGAGAAGCCGCCGCGCGATCTCTTCAGGCCGCGGGATGCTACTCCGGCCGAGGCCGCCGATGCCGGCAAGGTCGTGACGCTGCCGCGCCGTGATGCAACGGCCGAGGAAGAGGATCGCTTCTCCGCCATCGACGCCTTTGCCGCGCCGGGCACCCCGCTCAATGAATCGCTGCGCGCCCTGAACAAGGCCGATCCCTCCTTCAATCCGAAGGAGTTTCTGAACGGCGCCCGCATGGCCTACGAAATGATCGTCATGGCCTATGCCGACGGCGACCGCAAAACGCTGAAGAATCTGTTGTCTCGCGAGGTTTATGACGGCTTCGGGGCAGCAATCGCCGAGCGCGAAACCCGGGGCGAGAAGGTGAAGTCCACCTTCGTCGGCATCGACAAGGCTGAAATCACCCATGCGGAGACGAAGGGCAGTGAAGCGCAGATCACCGTGCGCATCGTCAGCCAGCTGATTTCGGCCACCTATGACAAGGCGGATGTGTTGATCGAGGGCGACGCCGAAAATGTCGCCGAGGTCAATGATCTCTGGACCTTCGCCCGCGACACCCGTTCGCGCGATCCGAACTGGAAACTTGTGGCGACCGAATCGGAACATGAGTGAGCAGGCATCGGACTTCGTCCTGCAGGCCATCAGCTTCGATACGCTGGAAGGCTGGAGGGATGATGATCCCTCCGGCCTTTTTGAAGTGATGCGACGCTGCCGCCTGCAGATCACCGACGTTAAACCCTACCGCACCGGTTCGCTCGGCCTGAGCGCGGAGGATCTGCTTCCGCTTCTTATGGACGCTGAAAATTTTACGCCGGCGTCGCCGGCATCGGCGCGGGCTTTTTTTGAAACGCGTTGCCGGCCCTTTCTGATCCGCAGCAAGGACGGTAGGCCCGGTTTCGTCACCGCCTTCTACGAGCCTGAGATCGAGGTGTCGGAGCGGCCGGACGACGTTTTCCGCTTTCCCTTTTACAGCCGCCCGAACGATCTGATCGATCTCGACGACGGCAATCGTCCTGCTGAATTGGATGAATCGTATGTTTTCGGCCGCTTGCATGATGACGGCCGCATTGGCGTCTATCCGGATCGGCGCGAGATCGACCGCGGCTTTCTCGAAGGCCGCGGCCTCGAAATCGCCTGGGCGAAATCGAAGGTCGATGTCTTCTTCGTGCATGTGCAGGGTGCCGCCCGTCTGCGCTATCGCGACGGCCGCATCGGCCGCATCACCTATGCGGCGAAGGCCGGCCATGCCTTCTCGGCGATCGGCAAGCTCTTGATCGAGCGTGGCGAGATCGACCGCGCCGAGATTTCCATGCAATCGATTCGCGCCTGGCTGGCCAGCCATCCCGAGCGAGTGGACGAGGTGCTATGGCACAACCGCTCCTATATTTTCTTTCGCGAGGCGCCCTCGCCGGCGATCAGCCTGCAAACCGCCGATCCTGAGGCGGGTCCGGTCGCAGCTGCCAAGGTGCCGCTTCTCGCCGGGCGATCCCTTGCGGTCGACCGGTTGATCCATACTTTCGGTTTTCCCTTTTTCATCCGCTCCGACAGCCTCACCCACCTTGATCACGGCCGGCCCTTCCGCCGGTTAATGCTAGCGCTCGATACAGGCTCGGCGATCGTCGGGCCGGCGCGAGGCGATATCTTCACCGGTTCGGGGGATTTGGCCGGAGAGCGCGCCGGCACCGTCCGCAACGATGCTGACTTCGTCATCCTCATCCCCAAAGCCGCCGCCGGACGTTTCGACTGATGGCCAGGGATCGCAAGCTCAGCGCCGATGAAAGGATCCTGTGGGGCAAGGTCGCCCGCAGCACGCGGCCGATGCCCGGCAAGGCGAATGGGTTGACCGAACTCGATGCTTTTCTTGCCGAAACCGAAGCGGCGGCGGAACGGCAGAACGTTGAAAAGCAGACCTCCGTTTCGCCGACGGCGGCACAGCCGGCCGCACCCTCGACCCCGAGGCAGCCGGCCAAGGTGCACCATCCGCTGGAAAGGCCGGTCAAGCGCAAGATCGCCAAAGGCCGGCTGGCGCTCGAGGCGCGCATCGACCTCCATGGGCTGGTGCAGAGCCAGGCCCATGTCATTCTCCTCGATTTTTTAATCCGAGCCCATGAACGCGGCATGCGCCATGTGCTCGTCATCACGGGCAAAGGAAGCTCGCTGGGCAGCGAAGGTGCATTGAAACGGGCGGTCCCACTGTGGTTCTCGAAGCCCGAATTCCGCCACCTGATCTCCTCCTATGAGCCGGCCGCACAGCATCACGGCGGCGAGGGTGCGCTCTATATCCGGCTGTCGCGGCGGCATGGGGAAAAGCCATGACACCCTTCGGAGAGGCGGTTCGCAGGCTGAGGGCGCGCAAGGGCGTCTCGCAGAAGGAGATGGCGCAAGCACTGAACGTCTCTCCGGCCTATCTCTCGGCGCTCGAACATGGAAAGCGGGGCTTGCCGACGTTCGACCTGCTGCAGCGTATCGCCGGTTATTTCAACATCATCTGGGACGAGGCAGAGGAATTGTTCCTGCTTGCGCGTTCCTCGGACCCGCGCATCGTCATCGACACGTCGGGTCTGCCGCCTGAATACACCGAATTTGCCAACCGGCTGGCCCGGCGAATCCGCGAGCTTGACAGTGAGGAGATCGCCCGGCTATCGGCTCTTCTCGAAAATGGCGTCAAAGGCGACGGAAAAGCGTCATAATCCCCTGTTTTATGCCTTGTGCAGGGGACTTGCCATTGGGAACCGGGCTCAAAAAACCTATATACGAGAGTGAAGAAAGCCGGTGATTCGCAGGGCGCGCCGCCGCTTTACGACAACAGGGAAAATCTCGACAGAATGAGCGATACATCCGCGACGGAAAACGGCGTAAGCACCGAATATGGCGCAGATTCCATCAAGGTCCTGAAGGGCCTCGATGCGGTGCGCAAACGCCCCGGCATGTATATCGGCGATACCGACGATGGCTCCGGCCTGCATCACATGGTCTACGAGGTCGTCGACAACGCGATTGACGAAGCGCTGGCCGGCCATGCCGACATCGTCACCGTCACCCTCAATCCGGACGGCTCCGTGACCGTCACCGATAACGGCCGCGGCATCCCGACCGACATTCATAGCGGCGAGGGCGTATCGGCCGCCGAAGTCATCATGACGCAGCTCCATGCCGGCGGTAAATTCGACCAGAATTCGTACAAGGTCTCGGGCGGCCTGCACGGGGTGGGCGTTTCCGTCGTCAACGCGCTTTCGGTCTGGCTGAAGCTGAAGATCCGCCGCCATGGCAAGATCCATGAAATGAGCTTCACCCATGGCGTGGCCGATGCTCCTCTGAAGGTCACGGGCGATGCTCCTGATTCGACCGGCACGGAAGTGAGTTTCATGCCGAGCAGCGAAACCTTCACCATGACGGAGTTCGATTACGGCACGCTCGAACACCGCCTGCGCGAACTCGCCTTCCTGAATTCCGGCGTCCGTATCCTGCTGGCCGACAAGCGCCACTCCGACATCAAGCAGGAAGAGATGCGCTATGAGGGCGGCCTCGAAGCCTTCGTCGCCTATCTCGACCGCGCCAAGAAGCCGCTCGTCGACAAGCCGGTCGCCATCCGCGGCGAAAAGGACGGCATCACCGTCGAAGTCGCGATGTGGTGGAACGACAGCTATCACGAGAACGTGCTCTGCTTCACCAACAACATTCCCCAGCGTGACGGCGGTACCCATATGGCCGGCTTCCGCGCGGCGCTGACGCGTCAGGTCGTTTCCTATGCCGATAATTCCGGCATCACCAAGAAGGAAAAGGTGACGCTGCAGGGCGAGGACTGCCGCGAAGGCCTGACGGCGGTCCTGTCGGTCAAGGTTCCCGATCCGAAATTTTCCTCGCAGACGAAGGACAAGCTCGTTTCCTCGGAAGTTCGTCCGGTCGTCGAAAGCCTCGTCAACGAAGCGTTGAACACCTGGTTCGAAGAACATCCGAGCGAAGCCAAGATCCTCGTCGGCAAGGTTGTCGAGGCGGCGGCCGCGCGTGAAGCCGCCCGCAAGGCCCGCGAATTGACCCGCCGTAAGGGCGCGCTTGATATCGCTTCGCTGCCGGGCAAGCTCGCCGACTGTTCCGAGCGTGATCCGGCAAAATCCGAAGTATTCCTCGTCGAGGGTGATTCGGCCGGCGGTTCGGCCAAGCAGGGCCGGTCGCGTGAGAACCAGGCGATCCTGCCGCTGCGCGGCAAGATCCTGAACGTCGAGCGCGCTCGCTTCGACAAGATGCTGTCCAGCCAGGAGATTGGCACGCTGATCACCGCGCTCGGGACCGGCATCGGCAAGGACGAGTTCAACGCCGAAAAACTGCGCTATCACAAGATCATCATCATGACGGACGCCGATGTCGACGGCGCCCACATCCGCACCCTGCTGCTCACTTTCTTCTTCCGCCAGATGCCGGAGCTGATCGAGCGCGGCCATCTCTACATCGCCCAGCCGCCGCTCTATAAGGTCGCGCGCGGCAAATCGGTGCAGTATCTGAAGGACGAGAAGGCGCTCGAGGAATATCTGATCGCTCAGGGTCTCGAGGATGCGGCGTTGAGGCTCGGCAGCGGCGAGGTCCGCACCGGCCAGGACCTGCGCGAGGTCATTCTCGATGCGCTGCGCATGCGCGCCCTGCTTGACAATCTCCATTCACGTTACAATCGCGCGGTCGTCGAACAGGCGGCAATCGCCGGTGCACTCAACGCCGAACTCGTCAGCGACCAGACACGAGCGCAGGCATTGGCAAGTGAGGTCGCAAGCCGTCTCGACATCATTGCCGAGGAAACCGAGCGCGGCTGGCAGGGAGATCTCGCCGGTGATGGCGGCCTGCGCCTCGAGCGCATGGTTCGCGGCGTAAAGGAAGCGGTCGTGCTCGACATGGCGCTGATCGGCTCTTCCGACGCCCGCCACATCGACCAGCTGACCGCTCGCCTCAAGGAAATCTACCAGACGCCGCCGTCGCTGCACCGGCGCGAAGGCGACATTGAAATTTCGGGACCGCGCGCCCTGCTCGACGCAATCTTCGCCAGCGGGCGCAAGGGTCTGACCATGCAGCGCTACAAGGGCCTCGGCGAAATGAATGCCGAACAGCTCTGGGAGACGACGCTCGATCCGAACGTGCGCTCGCTGCTGCAAGTCAAGGTCAGCGACGCCACTGATGCCGACGGCCTCTTCGCCCGTCTGATGGGTGATGAAGTCGAGCCGCGGCGCGAATTCATCCAGGACAACGCGCTCAGCGTCGCAAACCTCGATATCTGACCGCTATCCCTTCAAGCAAAGAGCCCCGCCGACACAGGACGGCGGGGCTTCGTTTGCTCTGATTCGCTTAGTTCGCGACGAAATGACCGTTAAAGGCGAGGTCGGATAGCGGCTTGCGCTGGCTCGGGAATTCGCGCGCCTGATTGCGTTCGGAAAGCACGCTCTTGTCAGCCAGACGGCCGACGGCGACGCCCGCTTCCACCCGGTAACCCTCAGGAATTTTGAACGTCTTCCTGATTTCCTCGTGTTTGATGCCGCCCATGCCATGCGCATAGAGACTGGAAAGGCGCGCCTGGAGCGCCAGATATCCCCAGGCCGCACCGGCGTCGAACGAATGGGTGTAGCTCGGCTTTTCCTCGCCGGAACCGGCAGCACCGGTGAAGCTGCGTGACACGACGAAGATCAGCGCCGATGCGTTCTTTGCCCATTCCTGATTGGCGTCGACGAGCAGTGCGACGAATTTCTCCCAATGCTCCGAGCCCTTGAGGGCATAGATGAAGCGCCAGGGCTGCTGGTTGGAAGAGGACGGCGCCCAATGGGCGGCTTCTAGGAGGCTGAGCAATTCCGCTTCTTCGATGATTTCGCCGGTAAAGGCGCGAGGTGACCAGCGGTCGAGGAACATCGGATCGATCGGATAGTCGGACTCGCGGTTATTGCTCTTTGTCATGCTCGTTCCAGGTTTGGGGGCGGAAAATATGATGGGGCTAGTGCGTCCAGACGATGTCGAGTTCTTCGCGAAAGGCGAAGCGCTTCAGATGATCATCGATCACGCCCTGCATCCGAGCCTGCTGGTCGGGATCGGCAACGGAAAGGGTCATTGTGAGCGCCGCATCGTCGGCTGCGAATGTCACCTCGGCGCTATCGCTGAACGGCACCCGGCCCTTATGCGGATCGAAATCGACGCTGAACTTGTGACTCCAGTGTTTGCAGAGCTGCTGCAGGTAGCGGCTTGCATGTTCGGTGGGCACGACGGCCTTGGAGAGGTGCATGTCAAACTCCATCTCATCTTGACTGGGGCCAAGTCATATTTCCTGCTTCGCCAGCTTGGCAAGCGCAGCGTCGTCGCAGCTGAGTGGACGGACTGTCTCCATAAGAGCGGCCTTACGCGCGCGCCGAAGCAGGAGAATAAATCTCTTCGGTCGATCGGTTGCAGAGTTACGCATCCTGGTGAACGGAAAGTGGACGGAAGACTGGCAACCCGATGAAGATCTTTTCTGCCGCTCCGGATCTCTCCGAAATTTTCTAGGAACGCCGTACCGCTTCCGGCCAAAGCCGTAATGACACCGATGAATAATTCGTTCATAGGTGGCTGGAACTTCGTTTTGGTGAGGAGGCATTCCATGAAGCTGATGCGTGTTGGCGAAGCAGGTCGTGAAAAACCGGCGCTTCTCGATGCCGATGGCAAGATCCGTGATCTCTCGGCGCATGTCGCCGACATCGGCGGCGAGGCAATCTCGCCGGCCGGGCTCGCAAAGATCGCGGCGCTCGATCCGAAGAACCTTCCGGAACTTGCCCCCGGCCGTATCGGCGCCTGCGTTGCCGGCACGGGCAAATTCATCTGCATCGGTCTCAATTTCTCCGATCATGCCGCCGAAACCGGGGCTACCGTGCCGCCGGAACCGGTCATCTTCATGAAGGCGACTTCGGCCATCGTTGGCCCGAACGACAACGTGATCATCCCGCGCGGTTCCGAAAAGACCGACTGGGAAGTCGAACTCGGCGTAGTCATCGGCAAGACGGCGAAATATGTCAGCGAAGCCGACGCGCTAGACTACGTCGCCGGTTACTGCGTGTCCCACGACGTTTCAGAACGTGCCTTTCAGACGGAGCGCGCCGGCCAGTGGACCAAGGGCAAGTCCTGCGACACCTTCGGCCCGATTGGCCCCTGGCTGGTCACCAAGGATGAGATCGCCAATCCGCAGAACCTCGGCATGTGGCTGAAGGTCAATGGCGAGACCATGCAAAATGGCTCGTCCAAGACCATGGTCTACGGCGTCGCACACATCGTTTCCTATCTCAGCCAATTCATGTCGCTGCATCCGGGCGATGTCATCTCGACAGGAACCCCGCCCGGTGTCGGCATGGGCATGAAGCCGCCGCGCTTCCTCAGGGATGGAGACGTCGTTGAGCTCGGCATTGAAGGTCTCGGCAGCCAGAAGCAGAGCTTCGTTGCCGATCGTTAACGACGCTAGCTCAGCTGAACCTTAAGCTTTCAGTTCTATGGTAATGCCAGGGATCAACTCTCTGGCATTTGTTGTGCAGGTTCGGGACGTTCATGTTGCTGTGCAACAAAAACCTGTTAGTCTGCGTTACGTGCCAGCGTGCGAAAAGACTCGATGTCTATCAATCGACATCATCTTTTCGATAGAGAAAGGCGGCGCCTTCTATGTTCTATCAACTTTATGAATTAAATCATGCTGCCATGGCGCCGTTTCGCGCCGCGGCTGACATCATGCGGTTTGCCTGTGCCAATCCGCTAAACCCATTTGCCCAGACACCGTTCGGGCGCACGATGATGGCAAGCCTCGAAATGTTCGAGCGCACGACGCGCCGCTACGGAAAACCGGAATTCGGATTGAAGCAGACGACGATCGGCGATCAGACGGTTTCCGTTCGCGAAGAAATCGTCTGGTCGCGGTCCTTCTGTAATCTCCTGCATTTCTCGCGCAACCTTCCGCCCGGCCGCCCCGCCGACCCGCGCATCCTCATCGTTGCGCCGATGTCCGGCCATTATGCGACGCTGCTGCGCGGTACCGTCGAGGCATTGCTGCCGAGCGCCGACGTCTACATCACCGACTGGATCGACGCCCGCATGGTGCCGATGACGGAAGGTACCTTCGATTTCGACGATTACGTCGACTATATCGTCGATATGCTGCATTTCCTCGGTCACGACACGCATGTGATTGCCGTCTGCCAGCCTTCGGTCCCGGTGCTGGTCGCAGCCGCGGTGATGGAGGAAGCTCAGGATCCACTTTCGCCGTCCTCGATGACCCTGATGGGCGGTCCGATCGACACCCGCATCAACCCGACAGCGGTCAACAAGCTCGCCCAGGAGCGGTCGCTGCAATGGTTTTCCGACAATGTCATCATGAACGTGCCCTGGCCGCAGCCGGGCTTCATGCGGCCTGTCTATCCGGGTTTCCTGCAGTTGTCGGGTTTCATGTCGATGAACCTGGACCGGCATCTCGTCGCCCACAAGGAGTTCTTCATGCATCTCGTGAAGAACGACGGCGAACCCGAAAAACATCGCGATTTCTATGATGAATATCTCGCGGTCATGGATTTGACGGCCGAGTTCTATCTGCAGACGGTGGAACAGGTCTTCATGAAGCATTCGCTGCCGAAGGGTGAATTGATGCATCGCGGCAAGCGCGTCGATCCGGCAGCGATCCGCAACGTCGCGCTCCTGACCGTCGAAGGCGAGAATGACGATATTTCGGGCGTTGGCCAGACCAGGGCGGCGCAGACCATCTGCGTGAACATTCCCGAAGATATGCGCATGCACTATCTCCAGCCGGATGTCGGCCACTACGGCGTTTTCAACGGCTCGCGGTTCCGCCGCGAGATCGCGCCGCGCATCGTCAATTTCGTCCGTCAGCATTCCCGCTCCGCCGTCAAGCGCCCCGTGCAGCGCGTCATCAAGGGCGGACGGACGGCGTGATTCAGAAATAGCTGAATTAGCAAAGGCAATTCAAGGCTTTGTCCGATTTCGCCGGCAATCGCCTTGAAGGCGGTTCTTGCGGTAACCACATCGATTTCAGCGTTCGGCATCTTGCCGGGCGCGGAAAGCGAGGATACCGCACGATGAACCAGTCAGCATTGCTTCGACCGGATTGGACTCCGGCTACCATTGCCCTGATGATTCTCGGCTTCATGGTTTTCTGGCCTCTTGGTCTTGCCATGCTTGCCTACATCATTTTCGGCGATCGTCTGCGCGGCTTCAAGCGCGACGTCAATCAGGCAACCGACGGCTTCTTTGCCTCCTGCCGCCGTTCGCATGGCCGCCATCGCCCGCATTTCTCGACCGGCAATGTCGCCTTCGACGACTGGCGCAAGGCCGAGCTCGACCGGATCGAGGAAGAGCGCCGCAAGCTAGACCAAATGCGCGAGGAATTCGACGAGTATCTGCGTGAACTCCGCCGCGCCAAGGACCAGGAAGAGTTCGATCGCTTCATGCGTGACCGCAAGAACGCCAAGCGCGACGATAACGGCCCAGTGGCGGAGTTCCAGACGCCGTGAAGGCTTAAAGCATGTCGCGCAAAAGTGTGAAGCGGTTTTGCGGCAACGCCATGCGTAAACAAAGACCTAAAGCGCAAGGAGCGAATCTGAAAGATCGCGACGCGCTTTAGGCGATGAAGTGATGACCGGCATCACGCGATGCCGGTTTTTTCATGTCTGCCTGCCCCCGCAAATCGTTTAGATTCACCGGCGAATCGTATAGAAAACGTCCATGTTTCCGCTTCTTAAGACACGGCCAAAGGCGCGAAAGCCGGCTCCGCCCGAGATGCGGACGCTCGATGTCGCCGGCCGGCTCATGCCTCTGACCATCAAACAGCATGACCAGGCAACCCGTATCACGCTCCGCATCGAGCCGGGCGGGCGGGCCCTGAAGATGACGGTGCCCAGAGGCCTTGCGGCGCGTGAGGTCAATGCCTTCCTCGATCGGCACCAGGGATGGCTGCTCACCAAGCTTGCCAAGTTTTCGACCGATACTGGCCTGCGCGATGGCGGCGAGATCCTCCTGCGCGGCGTTTCCCATCGCATCGAGCACACGGGCAGCCTGCGCGGCTTGACGGAGGTGGTCTCTGTGGAGGGCAGCCCAGTGCTGCGCGTCAGTGGCCTGCCCGAGCATGTCGGACGGCGCATCGCGGCTTTCCTCAAGAAGGAGGCGCGCGCCGATCTCGAACGACTGGCGGTGATGCATGCAGCAACGATCCGGGCGCCGATCCGCTCGATCTCGATGAAGGATACCCGCAGCCGCTGGGGTTCCTGCTCGTCGGAGGGAAATTTGAGTTTCTCCTGGCGCATCGTCATGGCGCCGCCTTCGGTGATCGACTATCTCGCCGCCCATGAAGTGGCCCATCTCAAGGAGATGAATCACGGCCCCCGCTTTTGGGCGCTTTGCAAGAACCTTTGCCCCGGCATGGAGGACGCGAAATCCTGGCTGAAGCGGCACGGCAGCCAGCTTCACGCCATCGATTTCGACTAACACACCACCACCCTAAATGCGGCGTCTCATGCAAATTGGCTCGACTCTTGCCGCATTTCGTGTCACTTCGCTGCCATGAAACCCGATATCAAGATCTGTGGCTTGAAGACGCCCGAGGCGATTGATCGTGCGCTGAAACGCGGCGCGACCCATGTCGGTTTTATCTTCTTCGAAAAGAGTCCGCGTTACGTCGAGCCCGATGTGGCGGCAAAACTTGCCGAACCAGCCCGCGGCAAGGCGAAGATCGTCGCCGTCGTCGTTGATCCCACAAATGACGATCTGGACGAGATCGTGTCGCTGCTGAAGCCGGATATCCTGCAGCTTCACGGCAATGAGAGCCCCGAACATGTGCTGACCATCAAGGCCCTCTATGGTCTGCCTGTGATGAAAGTCTTTTCCGTTCGCACCGCCGATGATCTCAGGCGTGTTGAAGCCTATATCGGCATCGCCGACCGTTTTCTCTTCGATGCGAAAGCACCGAAGGGTTCGGAACTGCCTGGCGGCAACGGGATTTCCTTCGACTGGAGCCTTCTCGGCTGGCTCGACGGCAGTGTCGACTACATGCTTTCCGGCGGCCTGAACAAGAGCAATGTCGCAGATGCGCTGGCGAACACCAGGGCACGTGGTATCGACGTCTCCTCGGGCGTCGAAACCGAGCCCGGCGTGAAAAGCGTCGCAATGATCGATGAATTTTTCGATGCGGTCGAAAAGGCGGATGCGCCTCTGACGGCTTCAGGGAGTTGAGAGTGAACGAAACGCCTAAACCGAATTCCTTCCGTTCCGGGCCCGATGAAGACGGTCGCTTCGGCATCTATGGCGGTCGTTTCGTCGCCGAAACTTTAATGCCTTTGATTCTCGACCTGCAGGACGAGTGGAACAAGGCGAAGAACGATCCGGCCTTCCAGGCGGAACTGAAGCATCTTGGCGCGCACTATATCGGCCGGCCGAGCCCGCTTTATTTCGCTGAACGGCTGACTGCTGAACTCGGCGGCGCGAAGATCTATTTCAAGCGCGAGGAGCTGAACCACACTGGTTCGCACAAGATCAACAACTGCATCGGCCAGATCCTGCTTGCCAAGCGCATGGGCAAGACGCGGATCATCGCCGAAACTGGCGCCGGCCAGCATGGCGTCGCCTCCGCAACAGTCGCCGCCCGTTTCGGCCTTCCCTGCGTCGTCTACATGGGTGCCACTGATGTCGAGCGTCAGGCGCCGAACGTTTTCCGCATGAAGCTGCTCGGCGCGGAAGTGAAGCCGGTGACAGCCGGCAGCGGCACGCTGAAGGATGCGATGAACGAGGCGCTCCGCGACTGGGTCACCAATGTCGAGGATACCTATTATCTGATCGGAACGGCCGCCGGCCCGCATCCATATCCGGAGATGGTTCGCGACTTCCAGTCGGTGATCGGCGCCGAAGCAAAGGAGCAGATGCTGGCTGCCGAAGGCCGACTGCCGGACCTCGTCGTTGCTGCCGTCGGCGGCGGCTCGAACGCGATCGGCATCTTCCACCCCTTCCTCGATGATCCCTCCGTGAAGATCGTCGGCGTCGAAGCCGGCGGCAAGGGCCTGCAGGGTGACGAACATTGCGCTTCGATCACCGCTGGTTCCCCGGGCGTGCTGCACGGCAACCGCACCTATCTGCTGCAGGATAGCGATGGCCAGATCAAGGAAGGCCACTCGATTTCGGCCGGTCTCGATTATCCCGGCATCGGCCCCGAACATTCCTGGCTGAGCGACATCGGCCGTGTCGACTATGTGCCGATCATGGATCACGAGGCGCTTGAGGCCTTCCAGACCCTGACCCGCCTCGAAGGCATCATCCCGGCGCTCGAAGCCGCGCATGCGATTGCCGAGGTCATCAAGCGTGCGCCGACGATGAGCAAGGACGAGATCATCCTGATGAATCTCTCCGGGCGTGGCGACAAGGACATCTTCACCGTCGGCAAGATTCTTGGAATGGGACTGTAAGACATGACCGCACGCATGGACAAACGCTTTGCCGAGCTGAAGGCTGAGGGCCGTCCGGCGCTCGTGACCTACTTCATGGGCGGCGATCCTGACTACGAAACCTCCCTCGGCATCATGAAGGCGCTGCCGGAAGCGGGTTCCGACATCATCGAGCTCGGCATGCCCTTTTCCGATCCGATGGCCGATGGTCCGGCGATCCAGCTGGCCGGCCAGCGTGCGCTGAAGGGCGGCCAGACGCTGAAGAAGACGCTGCAGTTGGCGACGGATTTCCGCAAGGTCGACGAGACGACGCCGATCGTCATGATGGGTTACTACAATCCGATCTACATCTACGGCGTCGAGAAGTTTCTGGACGATGCGCTCGCCGCCGGTATCGACGGCCTGATCGTCGTCGATCTGCCGCCCGAGATGGATGACGAACTCTGCATTCCGGCCATTCGCAAAGGCATCAACTTCATCCGCCTGGCGACTCCGACCACCGATGGAAAGCGCCTGCCCGCCGTGTTGAAGAACACGTCCGGCTTCGTCTACTACGTCTCCATGAACGGCATTACTGGTTCGGCACTGCCCGACCCTTCGCTGGTTTCGGGCGCCGTGGCGCGCATCAAGCAGCATACCGAACTGCCCGTCTGCGTCGGCTTCGGCGTCAAGACGGCGGAACATGCGAAGGTCATCGGTGGCTCTGCTGACGGCGTCGTCGTGGGCACCGCCATCGTCAATCAAGTCGCAACGAGCTTGACGAAAGACGGAAAGGCGACGGCCGACACGGTTCAGGCAGTCGCGACGCTGGTGCGCGGCCTCTCATCGGGAACGCGTTCGGCGCGCCTTGTTGCTGCCGAATAGTTTGCCCACATTGGCACGAGTCAGTTAGGAGAATTCGAGTTGAACTGGATCACCAACTACGTTCGCCCGCGGATCAATTCCATGCTGGGCCGTCGCGAAGTGCCGGAGAACCTCTGGATCAAGTGCCCGGAAACGGGCGAGATGGTCTTCCACAAGGACCTGGAAGGCAACAAGTGGGTGATCCCTGCTTCCGGTTATCACATGAAGATGCCGGCCAAAGCCCGGCTCGCCGATCTTTTCGACAACGGCGAATACGAATCTCTGCCGCAGCCGAAGGTTGCTCAGGACCCCCTGAAGTTCCGCGATTCCAAGAAATATATCGATCGCCTGCGCGACAGCCGCGCGAAGACCGAACAGGAGGACACGATCCTTGCCGGCCTCGGAAAGGTGAAGGGCCTGAAGCTCGTGGCCGTCGTGCACGAATTCAACTTCATCGGCGGTTCGCTCGGCATTGCTGCCGGCGAGGCGATCGTCAAGGCTTTCGAACGCGCGACTTCCGAAAAGTGCCCGCTGGTAATGTTCCCCGCTTCTGGCGGCGCGCGCATGCAGGAGGGCATCCTGTCGCTGATGCAGCTGCCGCGAACGACGGTCGCCGTCGATCTGCTCAAGGAATCCGGCCAGCCCTACGTCGTCGTTCTGACCAATCCGACAACCGGCGGCGTCACGGCCTCCTATGCCATGCTCGGCGATATTCACTTGGCCGAGCCCGGTGCTGAAATCGGCTTTGCCGGCAAGCGCGTGATTGAACAGACCCTGCGTGAGAAGCTGCCGGAAGGCTTCCAGACCTCCGAATACCTGCTGGAGCATGGTATGGTCGACATGGTCGTCAAACGTCACGACATTCCGGAAACGCTGGCGCGTATTCTGAAGATTCTGACGAAGAAGCCCGTCTCGGCAGCCAACGACGTGGCTGGCGGAGCGATCGCCTTGGCGGCGAGCGCCTGATACCGGGCAAACAGGCGGGGTGCGGAATTGATACCCAGAGGCCAAACGGCGGTGAGTGAGGCAGCGCACGAGATCGAAAAGCTCATGGGATTGCATCCCAAAGGGTTCGACCTGTCTCTCGATCGCATCACCCGTCTTCTCGACCAGCTCGGCAATCCGCACAGGAAACTGCCGCCGGTGATCCATGTCGCCGGTACCAACGGCAAGGGCTCGGTCACCGCTTTCTGCCGCGCCCTGCTCGAGGCCGGCGGCTACAGCGCCCATGTCCATACCTCGCCGCATCTCGTCAATTGGCACGAGCGTTATCGCATCGGTGTGGCGGGCGGGCGCGGGCAGCTTGTCGATGACGCCGTCCTTGCCGACGCCGTGCGCCGCGTGGCCGATGCCAATGCCGGACAGCATATCACCGTCTTCGAGATCCTGACGGCGGTCACCTTCATTCTGTTTTCCGAACATCCGGCCGATGCGGCGATCATCGAAGTCGGTCTCGGCGGCCGCTTCGACGCGACCAACGTCATTTCCGATCCGGCCGTGTCGGTGATCATGCCGATCTCGCTGGATCACCAGCCCTATCTCGGCGACCGGGTCGAGTTGATCGCGGCCGAAAAAGCCGGCATCATGAAGCCGGGATTGCCTGTTGTCATCGGTCACCAGGACTATGACGCCGCACTCGAAGTGCTGATGTCGACGGCAGAACGGCTGCGTTGCCCGAGCACCGTTTTTGGGCAGGATTTCATGGCGCATGAGGAATATGGCCGGCTCGTCTATCAGGACGAGTACGGGCTTGCCGACCTGCCGCTGCCGCGCCTTCCCGGCCGGCATCAATATGCGAATGCCGCCGCCGCCATCCGCGCCGTCAAGGCCGCGGGCTTCACCGTCACCGAGACGATGATGGAGAAGGCGATGAATACTGTGGAATGGCCGGGCCGGCTGCAGCGCCTCAGCGAGGGCCGGTTGCTGACGCATGCGCCCGCCGGCGCAGAGATTTGGGTCGATGGCGGGCATAATCCCGGGGCTGGCGAAGTGATCGCCGAAGCCATGGCCAATTTCGAGGAGCGCCAGCCGCGGCCGCTTTTCCTGATCATCGGCATGATCAACACGAAGGACCCGATCGGTTATTTCAAAGCCTTCACGGGCCTGGTCGAGAAGGTGTTCTGCGTGCCGATCCGCGGCAGCGACGCGATGATCGACCCGGTGATATTGTCGAATGCCGCCTATGATGCCGGCTTGGTCGCCGAACCGATGTCGACGGTCGGAGAGGCGCTGGAAGCGATAAAAGCTGCCCTCGACCCGGCAGCACTGCCGCCCCGCATCCTCGTCGGCGGCTCTCTCTATCTCGTCGGCGATGTGCTTGCCGACAACGGCACGCCCCCGAAATAAGCCGACAAAAAAGCCCGGTCGAAGCCGGGCTTTTCACGCAACATGAAAGCGATACCGATCAGGCGGCGTTCGAAATCCAATTCGAAAGAGCCGTCTTCGGCTTGGCGCCGACCGAGATATCGGCCACTTCCCCGCCCTTGAAGATCGCAAGCGTCGGAATGGAGCGCACGCCGAACTGGGCGGCGAGTTCCGGGTTTTCATCAATGTTGAGCTTGGCGACTTTCACCTTGCCTTCCATCTCGACGGAGATTTCCTCGAGGCTCGGAGCAATCATCTTGCACGGACCGCACCATTCAGCCCAGAAATCGACGACGACGGGTTCTGCGGATTCCAGAACTTCCGACTGGAAGTTATTGATATCGACTTTCACGGTAGCCATAGGCTGCTCCTTTGACGGAAAAAGATGTTGAACCACATGTGATGGTGCGGCGCCAAATTTTCAATGTTCGGTATTTCACTTTGTCTTGAGTCCTGCAAGCGCCAAACCGAGCGCCGCTTCGCTCAGAGTGTAGAGCGAAGCATTCTCGGTGTAGACGAGCATGCAGTCCACGCGTTTGCCGGGATAGAGCGGCGCCAGGATTTCACGGTAGATCGCGAGCTGAGCCTTATGTGCGAAAGGGATCGCCTCCTCGGTCGAAGGCGGCACCCGGTTGGTCTTGTAATCGAGAATGACGACACGATCGACGAGCACGGCAAGCCGGTCGATGCGGCCGGAAACGGCATAGCGCCTGCCGTCGAGGCTCAATGTACCCATGATCGAGACCTCGGGTCTCGCCTCTCGGCCGAGGACGGGCTGGAGTCCCTCGTCCTCCAATAGTTTCAGAACCGAATCAATGAGCCTGCGCCTTTCAACCTCCGGCCAGAACCGGGCCGCCCGTTCCGCATAGCGGTTCGCGGCATCTCGCCGTTCGCCGGCCGGAATGTCGGGAAGCGCCTGCAGCATGCGATGGATCAGCCTGCCCTTTTCCAGAGAACGATCGCTGCGTTCCTTCTCGCCGAACAAACGTGAAGCGACAAACAGGCTGCCTTCGTCTTCGTCGACGATCGTCCCGGCGCCGGAGGGGCTGAGGGGGCGGGGCAGCTCAGCCTGCGGCGGCAATGGCCGCAACAGGCCTTCCGGCAACGCCTCCTGCCTGTCGCGCGTCTCGTTGCGGTCGATACGCTCGAAGCTTCGCTCCACCCGCGGAACGCGCCATCGGATGCCCGGCCATTCTCCGTCTGGGCCGGAGAAGGTAGCCGCCTCGACATGCGGATGGCCTTGGCTGAGCGCGGTGGAAATCATCATGTGCCAGGTATCGTTATTCACGCGAACGCCACGGTAGCCGCAGACGACCAGCCGGTCGGCAGCCCGCGTCATGGCGACATAAAGCAGCCGGCGATACTCCTCTTCCGCCAGCATCTGGATACGTGCGGCATCGTTTTGCGTCAGTGAGTTGGCGAGGTCGGAGACGGGAACCCAGGCGGGCAGCGGCGGCTCGTCCGGATCTGTTTCGAGCAAGCGAAGCTTCGGCAGATGCGTATGCGTGAAGGCCTTCGAGCCGCCGTCGACGAGGAAGACGATTGGCGCTTCAAGACCTTTCGAGGCATGTACGGTCATGATTCTCACCTCGTTGCGCCCCTTGTCCTGCTCACGCTTCACCTCGGGCGCTTCGAGCTCCAGCGTTGAGATGAAGGATTGCAGTCCGGGAAGGCCGGAGCTCTCGTGATCGAGGGTAAAGGTGAGGAATTCGTCAAGGATATCGCTGACCTCGGTGCCGAGACGGGCAAGGAATTGCCGCCGTCCGCCATGGCTGCCCAGGACACGCGCATAGAAATCATGGAGCGACAGATGCCTCGACTGCCGAAGAAACAGCTCCAGCCTTCCGACGGCAGCACGGAAACGTTCGGTGCCGTCGGCCGCAAATCTTTTGAGATGGCTCCAGACGCTCTCGTTGTCGCCCCGCAGGCCGGCGATTGCAAAGATGTCGTCCTCGGAAAAATCGAAAAGCGGGCTCTTCAGCACGGCAGCGAGCGAAAGGTCGTCTTCCGGCAGAAGCAGGAAGCGGCCGAGTGCCAGCAGATCCTGCACGGCGATATGGCTGGTCAGCGTCAGTCTGTCGGCACCGGCGACGGGAATGTCGCCGCGGCGCTTCAAGGCGCGCGTTAACGCATTGACGAAGGCATCGCGCTTGCGCACGAGAACGAGGATATCGCCGGCTTCGATCAGCCGCTCCTTGCCTTTGTCGACGATCGTTTCATGGCCGACGAGCATGCCAATTGCATGGGCGATCCGCCGCGCGAGGATTGCAGCCGGCGCGCTTTCCGGTGTCGCATCGAAGGGCGCCGTCCAATCCTCTTCCTTCACTACCGCCTCGGGCGCGACCATTTCCCAGAGATCGACGGCGCCCGGATGCCCGATGCGGCTGGAACGATGCACGACCGGTTCGCCGACGGCGCTCAGACCCCGCGCATTGTCCGATGTCCTGAAGATCTGGTCGACGGCCTCGAGCACGTCGGCAGTCGAGCGGAAGGAGAGCGGCAGCCGCACCGAAGAAAAACTCTGCCCGCTGTCGGAGACACGCCGCCGCGTCCGGTCGCTCTCTTCGGAAAAACGCTCGGGCCGCGCCCCTTGAAAGGAGTAGATCGACTGCTTCTCGTCGCCGACGGCGAAGAGCGTGCGCACGGTCGGCCGGGCGCTCTCGCCGGAAAAGAAATCCTCGGCGAGCGACTGGATGACGCTCCATTGGATCGGGCTGGTATCCTGCGCCTCGTCGACGAGGATGTGATCGATTCCCCGGTCGAGTTTGTAATGAATCCAGGGACCGACGCCACTCTTCGTCAGCAGGTCGGCGGTGCGGGTGATCAAGTCCTCGAAATCGAGTTGGCTGCGCTGTTTCTTCAGTTCCTCATAGTCGTGATTCAGCCGACCGGCGAGCACGAGCGCGGCCCTCGTGGCGCCGTACATCCGCATCAGCTTCAGCCGATCGCGGCTTGCAGCGACATGCGCGCGGGCGGCGGCGATGGCGCTCGTCAATTGCGGCGCTTCCGCAAGCATGGCCTTGACCAGGAACTGCGAGTCCGACTTCGGCTCGCCCTTCGCCGTCAGGAAGATTTTCTCCAGCATTTCGGCGCGCCTGGCGTCATCGCGCTCCCGGCCGGCGAGCCTCAGGCCATAGGCAATTTCCTGCGCCTTGGCGCCACCCTTGTGGTCGGCAAGCGACAGATAAAGCTCCAGCATGCCACCCGAAAGCTCCGGCAACGGCCAATATTGGGCCGCGATCCGGCTTTCCGTATCTCCGGCAGCAAGGCCGAGCCTTTCGCGCAGAACCGCCTCGACGCCGCCCCGCCGCTCGGCAGCCGTGGTGAAGCGACGAATGGCGTTGCGGTTGGCAACGATGTCGGCGAGCAGGTTCTCAAGGCCGAATTCATCGCCAAGATTGAGTACATAAGCGAAAGCCTCGGCAAGGGTGCTGTCCTCCTCCGGTGCTGTTGCCGTCAGCAGCGCCCGGCGCGCATCGGAAAGCAGTGCCGCCGCCGCGCGATCGTCGAGGACCGAGAAATGTCCGGCAACATTGGCCTCCAGCGGGAATTGGTGCAGCAGCGCTTCGCAAAAGGCATGAATCGTCTGGATCTTCAATCCGCCCGGCGTTTCCAGCGCCTTCGCGAACAGCCGGCGCGCCTCGGCGAGTTTCAGCGCATCGGGCGCCGTACCCTCGATCTGCATGATCCGCCTGCTGAGATCTTCGTCGTCAAGCACCACCCAGTCCGCCAGCCGTTCGAAGACGCGATTCGACATTTCGGAGGCCGCGGCCTTGGTATAGGTCAGGCAGAGAATGGCGGAAGGCCGCGCGCCGGCAAGCAGGAGACGAATGACGCGCTGGGTCAGAACATGTGTCTTGCCGGAACCGGCATTGGCCGACACCCAGGCCGAGCGCTCGGGATCGGAGGCGATCGCCTGCTGGATCGTGGTCCAGCCGATCCACGCGCCCGGATCGTCGTCAGTCGGAAGAGCGGTTTGGTCACTCATCGCCGCCGCCTTCCTCAGTCTCAGCCGTCGACCATTCGGAGACACGGGCGAGATGATCGTAGTCGCCGCCGAAGTCAAACTGCTGCGCCGGAATGAGCCGTGAGGTAAAGCCCCTTTCACCGGACTGCAGCAAACTGACGAACTTGATCAGCTGGTCGACCGATTCTCCGGCAAGGTCCATCGCCGATTTCGCCTTATCGCTGCGGGCCGAGTTTTCGTTGTTCACCGTATCGACCTGGAACCGGGCTCCCGGACGGAGGCGGACATAGAGCAGATCCTGCGGCGCCAGACTGCCGGCATCCCGAAAGGCTCCGGCGCTCAAAGCCGCCGCTTCGAGCGCGAGCTGCGGATCGAGAAGCGCGCGTGCCTGTGCCGGTGAAGGATTGTAGCCGGTCTTGTAGTCGATAATGTCGGCCGCGCCCGGTCCTGTAATGTCGATCCGGTCCGCAACGCCGTTGAGCCGGATGTTGATTGTCTCCAGCTCCACGCCGCCGCGCACTTCAGTCAGCGTCCTGCGGATAGCGGGGCGTCGTCCGGCTTCCCATTCGAGGAAGGCACGGGCCACGTCGCGAAAGCGCGGGCGCCAGACGGCATCGATATGCGGCGGCAGCCTTTCCATGTCGAAAAGCTCGCTCAGGATCCGTTCCATTGCCGCTGAGGCCTCCGGCGTGCCGGCCGCATGGGCCTCGCGGATGAACCGGTCGATGATCTTGTGATAGAGAGTTCCGCGTTCGGCCGCTCCCGGCTCGCGATTGAACGCGTCGACCGGATCGAGCCGCAGGATGCGGCGGGCATAGATGGCATAGGGATCGCGGCGTAGCCGCCCGACCTCGCTGAAGGAATAGGATTTCGGCTGCAGCGCAAGCGGTGGTTTCGGAGAGGGTCGCTGCGCCGGTGACTGGGCCTCTCCCCGATCGATGAGGCCGGCCCATTGCAGGTACCGGTTACCGCGCTCCCTCAAGGCCGCTTCAAATGCCTCTCCGCCCAGCGCCAGCAGCCGCTGCAGCCAGCGTGAGGCGACTGTCGGCGTCGAACCTTGGCGCAGTGCTCTCGAATAAATCAGGTGGCGGGTGCCGTTCGCCATCTCGAAGTCATGCGCCAGCTGACCGATGCGCCGCTCCGGCGGTTCGAGTCCAATCTCCGTCTTCATCATCCGCGGAATGAAGGGATTGTTGGCGCTCTGCCCTGGCCAGGAGCCTTCGTTCAGGCCTCCGAGAATCAGTGTGTCGACGCTCTGCAGACGGGCTTCCAGCGTGCCGAAGATGAAGAGGCGGGGATGGCTGAGCGCCCGTGGCTTCACCGCATGGCCGGCGGCGAGTGCGGCCATGATGTCGATCCACTGCGGCCCGTCGGCCTCCATCTGGCCATCCGTATCGATGACTTCGCCAAGGAGCGAGGCAAGGGCGTCGCCTGCTTCATGTGACCAGAGATCGGCAAGATTGCCTTCCGGATCTGCCGCGACCGCTTCGAGCGAACGGCCGGTCCGCTCCGCCCATTCGGATAGCGTGAAACGTGCCGTCTTGCCGCGATCTTCCGGCCGGCGCCGGATTAGCGCGGAAGCGAGAGGCTCGGTTGCGCGGGTAACCCGCCGGGCGAGCTCGGATGCGGCATTGGCGGCCTCGGCTGGAAGCGCCGTTCGCCATTCCGGCGCGTGTCGGTCGAGAGCCTGCTCGCCGAGTTGATGGGTCAGGAGCAACTCCAGCGCACTGATATCCACCTCCGACACGCCGCCGCGCAGCGCCAGCAGTTCGAGCGCTTCGGTCGCGGAAATCAGGGCGTCGCGTTCGAGGCCGAAGCGCGCCAGCGGATGCTTGAGCAGTGACACGATCGCCACCGGATCACCCGGCCGCAGCGTCGCCTCCAACAGCAGTTGCAGCAAGGTGCCTTGCGGCGTGGCGGAAAGTGGCGTGCCGGCCGAATCGTCGGCCAGGATGCCGAAGCGGGAAAGTTCCGCCATCACCCGACGGGCGAGGTTGCGGTCCGGCGTGATCAGCGCGGCCCGGCTTTCGCCATCCTGAACCGGCCTTTCCAGCGCCAGCCTGAGCGCTATGGCGATCGCGGTTGCTTCCTCACGTTCATTGGCGGCTTCGATCAGCGAAACATCGCCGAAGGCGGAAGTCAGCGCGCCCCCCGGCAGCTCGCCCTTCCATGCCCCCCAGTCGCTGGTCGCTTCCGCCGGGGCGAGCGCGCGCGACAGGATTTCGGCGCGCCGATCGAGATCGGCCTCCGGCCTGTCAAGGAGCATGATATCGGCCCGGCTCAGTCTGAGCCTCTTCAGCAGCGTTGACAGGCCATATTGCGGATGGCTCCGGCTGGCCGGATTGGCATGCTGGCCGGGCGCCGGTTCCGGCGCGACCATTTGCCAATGCCTTTCCGGCATGGAGAGATCGAGGCCTGGGAGCACGATCACGCCTTCGGAGAGATTGGCGACGGCAGCGATGAGGTCGGCAGTCGCAGGAACCGAACCTGTCGAACCGGCGATGATGATCGGCCCGCTGGGTTTCGTCGCCGAAATTCTGGCTGCCTCGGCCCTAAGAATGGCGTTTCTGTGTCGGGCCGGGGAAGACCTTCCGAGTTCGGAAAGCCGCTCCGGCCAGAAAGCGCTGGCGATCTGCAGGAACTCTGCCGTCAGCTGCCACCAGGCGGCATAGTCGCCGGTGTCTAGTTTGGCCAGTTCCGACCAGTCGAGATCCTCGGTTTCGATGGAATCGATCAGTTCCGCGAGGTTGCGGGCGAGCCAGATAGCATCCGCCGGGCTTGCCGGCGCAACGAGCGGTGATTCCGAATGAATATCACGGACGATCTCCGGCAGTTTGTTTCGCCAGGCAAGGATAAGGCGCGCCAGTTCCAGCAGCCGGGAGGTATTCGACAGCGGCTGGGCGAGATCGATGGTTGCCGGCAGCGCCTCTTCGAAATATCCGCTGTCATCATCGGTTTCGCCGAGAGGACGGATCACCGGCAGGATTGCCGAGCGGCCGCCAAGCAGATCGACGAATTCCGAGCGCAGCACGCGTACGGCGCGGCGGGTCGGCAGATAGATGGTTACCTTGGCGAGCGACAGGGGATCATCGGCCTCATGCCGGAAAAGCGGCGTCAGCCGGCCGTCGCAAAGAGCCACTGCCAGGGTTTTCAGGAAAGGAAGGCCCGCCGGGATCGTCAGGATGCGTGGCTGGTGCCGCTCCGCCATGATCTCACGCGAACGCCCGCAGTCGACGGATCGTTTCCTCCGCTTCGCCGATTGCCTCTGGCGTTCCCACAGTCAGCCAATGGCCTTCGAGCACGATGCCGAACAATCGTCGGCGCGCGATCGCCTCGTCGAAATAGATATTGAGGTTGAAGGCATCTTTCGGCGCATCATCAAACAGCGCCGGGTTCATGGCAATCGCCCCGGCGTAGACGACGGGATTGGACGTATCGTCGCGATAACGCGTCAGCCGGCCATCTGCAGCGAGGCTGAAATCGTTCTTGCCGTTATGGCCTGTGGTATTCTCGATCTCGACACAGAGCAGCGCCATGTCCATCCGTTCAGCGTCGAAGAATCCGCCTAATCTCTGAAGGTTGGTCGGCTGGCCCGGCTGTTCGCCGATCCAGAAGAGATCGGCGTTCATAACGAAGAGATTGTCGCGGTCGAGCAGCTTCAGCCCCTTCGCCAGCCCGCCGCCGGAATTCATCAGCCCGTCCCGCTCGTCTGATATGATGATATCGAGGCCGCGATATTTCCCGAGATGGTCGATCATCTGCTCGGCGTGATGATGAACGTTGACGACGGCCCGCTCGACGCCGGCCGAAACGAGCGCATCGAGCGTATAATCGATCATCGGCTTGCCGTCGACCCTCACCAGCGGCTTCGGAATCGTCTCAGTGATCGGGCGCATGCGGGTCCCGAGACCCGCGGCCAGTACCATGGCTTGTCTGATGGTCATCTTGATCCGGAACTTATGATTCGCTCTGGCCTATTCCAGCCCTTGCGCACCAATCGCGCAAGGGGGCGAGCGCCTCATGCTCGAGCGCGACGTTCAGATAGGTGAGCGTGCGTGGCATATGTTTGAGATAGCCGGGCTTGCCGTCCCGCTGCAGCAGCCGCACCCAGAGACCGGCAAGCTTGCAATTGCGCTGCGCCGACATGATCGCCCATGCTTTCAGGAATCCGGCTTCGTCGAAGCCGCCCTGGGCATGGCGAAGCGCCAGATAATCATCCATCAGCTGCCGGAAAAGCTGCGGCTCGATCGTGACGCGGGCGTCCTGAACGATGGAGGCAAGGTCATAGGCTGTAGGGCCGATCATCGCGTCCTGGAAGTCGATCAGGCCGACCTTTTTGATGCCTCTCTCCTGCGGCCGCCAGATGATGTTCGGTGAATGGAAATCGCGCAGCAGCAGGTTCTTTTCGGCCGCCGCCAGCTCATCGATCAGCGCGTCCCAGATCGCCAGATATTCCTTGCGCTCGCTGTCCGACGGTGCGCTGCCGCGCCTCCAGGCAATGTGCCAGTCGAGCACAAGCTGCACTTCCATCCTCATCGCCGTGCGATCGAAATCAGGTATGTGATGTGTATGGGTAGCGGAGACCGGTATGTCCTGCGGAAACGGCAAGGAATGAAGATGGGCAAGACAGGCGACGCTTTGCCGGTAACGCTCAGCGATCGGCCGCCCCTCGTCGTCGAGCACCCCTTCGGTGCCGAGATCCTCGATCAAGAGGATGCCCTGCGCATAATCGACCTTGTAAATCTCCGGCGCCGCAAAACCCCGTTCTCGCAGCGCATCGGCAATGGCAACAAAGGGATAGGCGTCCTGTGCCAGATGCGCAACCTTAGGATAGGGCTTGCCGTCATGGACCGGCGGTCCCTCGGGATGCGGCCGCCAGTCCATCAGGATGGTACGGCGCTCGGCGTTCTCGCGATAGATCGCCTCGTAGGCGCGCAATGAGGCATCGCCGGTCAGGAAGCGACGTTTGGCATCGGAATAGCCGGCGTCTTCAAGGAAATTGCGGATCGCCAGTACGCGGCGGATGCGCAAGGCCTGTGCGCCTGCGGCGCTGATCGTCGCCCGGCGGCCGTTGCCTTCATGCGTCAGCGTCAAGGCGATGCGTTCCCCAGGCAATTCGCTCGCGGCCATTTCCGGCCATTCGACGAGACAGATGCCGTTCTGCAGGGCTTCGTCGAAACCGAGCTCCGTCAATTCGGCGGGGTCGCCGAGCCGATAGAGATCAAAGTGCGACACCGGGATACGCAGATCGTAGGATTGCACCAGCGTAAAGGTCGGGCTCGGGACTTCGAGCCCTTCGTCATCGGCAATGGCACGCAGGATCGCACGGGCGAGCGAGGATTTGCCGGCGCCGAGATCGCCTGACAGGGCAAGACAATCGCCGGCCTTCAAGGCCAGCGCCAGGTCCTCGCCGAGGCGAAGCGTGGCCGCCTCGTTTTCCAGGAAAAGCGAGATCGTATCAGCGGTCGTCATTCGGCGGCGGCGGAATGCGGTATGTTGACCGAGGGGATACGGCAGACCACTGTCGTACCCTTGCCCGGCTCGCTGTCGATCGTCACGTCGCCATGATGCAGGCTGACGAAACTGTCGACGATCGAGAGGCCGAGGCCGGCACCGCCGCGTTTGCCGCTCTTTGCCCCCGTTGCAAACCGGTCGAAAACGGTCGCGATCATGTCGGGGGAAATGCCGGGGCCGTGATCGCGGACGGAGAACACGAAATCCGTGCCTTCGCGATGGCATTCCAGAGAAATCGAGGTGCCTTCCGGCGAAAAATTCGCTGCATTGGCAAGAAGCTTCAGAAGGATCTGCTTCAGCCGCTGCGGATCGGCGATGATGGTGCCGAGATAGGCGGGGGCGGTGATTTCGAGCGCGACGCCGCTTTCCTGCAGCCGGTCGGCGATCTGCATCGAGACGTCGTCGAGCAAATCGTTGAGATCAATCTCGGCATAATTGAGCCGCATGATACCGGCATCGACGGTCGCAAGGTCGAGAATATCGTTGACGAGCGTCAAGAGAACCGAGGACGAGGTCGAGATGTGGTCGATATACTCAGCCTGCCGTTCGTTCAGCGGCCCGACGCCCGGCGTGCGCAGGAGGTCGGTGAAGCCGATGATATTCGTCAGCGGTGAGCGAAGCTCATAGGAAACATGCTGGACGAAGTCGTTCTTCAGCTCATCGGCCTTGCGCAGCGCCTCGTTCTTTTCGGTCAGCGCCCGCTCTGCCCGTACGCTGTCCGTCATGTTGACGAAGGTCAGCATGGTCTGCGCGTTCGGCAGCGGGATGACGGCGTAATCGAGCACTAGGCCTGAGAAGAGTTCCAGCGTTCCCTGGCTCGAGCGGCGCTCGTCGTCGAAGCTGGTGATCAGTTCGGCGAAAGTCTTCCAGCCGTCCGGCCGGTCATAGGACGGCGCGCAGGCCTCGCCCAGCGCACGGATATGGGTGCCGGGCTTGGCTTCGGTTTCCGTAATCCCCCAGAGTGCGCGGAAGGCTGGATTCGACAGGCGGATACGTCCATCGGGCCCGAATACCGCCACCCCTTCGGAAAGATGATCGATCGTTTCGCCCTGTACCTTGACCAGCGTGTTGTAGCGTGTTTCGAGATCCACCTGTTCGGTCAGATTTTCGAAAACCCAGGTGGCGCCGCCCTGCGGATGGGCGGTGGCGAAGACGCGCAGCGTCTGTCCGTTGGGCAGGTGCCAGAGGTCCGATTGCGTGTCGAGTGCGCGATAGACGGAAAGAGCGGCTTCCTTCCAGCTTTTCCAGTTGAGCTGGTCCGGCAGCTTCTTGGCTGCCCGCAGCCGCTCGAGCAGTTCGCTATTGTCGGGACGGCCCTCAAGGAAGGCGATATCAAGTTCCCAGAGCGCGACGAAGGCCTGGTTGTAGAATTGCAGCCGGCGCTCGCCGTCGAAGATGGCGACGGGTGTCGCGAGATGGTCAAGCGTTTCAGCATGGCTTTTCAGCGTCCGCTCCAGCTCGGCCCGCACCGCCTCTATGTCTGACACGTCGATCGCAATCCCGGCAGAGCCGCCGGGGACCTTGACGTCGACGACGTCGAAGAATGTGCGATTGCCGCGCACGACGGTCGAGATCTTGTCGTGGAAGGGCGATTCCGGCGTCGTCGTCGCGCGGATGCGCTCGCGCGCCACGGTCGTCAGCATCTCGCGGCCTTCATTGATCGCCTGCTGCGGCGAGCGCGCCTCGACTGCGTCGCCATAAGCCTGGTTGACCCAGGTGAGGCGCCCCGCCGGGTCGCGCTGCCACGCCGGCATGTCGATCGCGTCGAGCATGGTCTGGAAGGCCGAGATCGACGTCATCAGCCGGTCGCGCTCGATCCTGAGTTCGGCAAGCTCGGCGCGCAAATTGTTGAGCGCCACGAAACGGACGAAGGCGCGTCCGCCGGAAACCCGCCCCTGCGCCTCGAGGATTTCATCACGGATGGTCTCGACCACCATATCGAAGCTCTGCGCCGCCTCGCGCAGCCGGTCGATCGCCTTTTCAAGCTCCGAGGCCGAGTGTGACTTCAGCCAGAGGCCGAAGGCCAGGAATTCGCCGTCCTGCGGTGCGCCCGTCTCAGGCGGGAGCTGGCCAAGCAGTTCCGGGCGCGAATTGCCGTCCCAGATGACGATGCGCCGGTTCTTGTCGGCGATCAGCGCCTGATATTGCGAAATGCGCTGCTGGGCATCGGAGAGCGCCGAGCGGATTTCCCGGCTCTCGTTTTCCAGATTGCCGCGCTGGCGCACGAGCCACAGCGTTGAAAGCAGCGCCGCCGAAATGACGCCGATGACAACGGAAACGCCGACGACCTGTGTGGAGGTGAAGAGGTGAGCCGAGGCCGCCGCCTGCTGCTCGCTTTGTGCCAGAACTGGCCGCGCCAGTACGGCAAGCGCCGTGCCCGCCGCGCAAATCTTCAGGAAGCGCGCCAATGATCCGTGCTCTTGCTTCGCGGCCTCGTGTGCCGTGGCAGATTTAAATCCCTTGCCTGCCATGAACGGACGGGGAGTGCGAGCACCATCGTCCGCCTGACCGGTCAGGCTGTTTTTCACTTCCGACATCCGCGGTATGTCTCCGTCTTTCAATGTGCCGCATTACGACAAGACATCCCATTTTCGGAGCGGTCGGACGGGGTCCGGCGCCACGAATCAAGTCTCAAAACAATACTTCGGAAGGGAATCGGCGGGAAGGGAGCGGCCAAAAAATAAGCCGCGACATTTGTCAATGCCGCGGCTTCTACATCTTGTGGATATCGATGAGCCTATCAATATCTGTAGTGGTCGGACTTGAACGGGCCCTGCGGCTTCACGCCAATATAGGCAGCCTGCTCTTCGCTGAGCTGGGTAAGCTTCACACCGAGCTTGTCGAGGTGAAGGCGGGCGACCTTCTCATCGAGATGCTTCGGCAGGATGTACACCTTGTTCTCGTACTGGCCGGGCTTGGTGAAGAGCTCGATTTGAGCCAGCGTCTGGTTGGTGAAGGAAGCCGACATTACAAAGGACGGATGGCCCGTCGCATTGCCGAGGTTGAGCAGACGGCCTTCGGAGAGAAGGATGATGCGGTTGCCCTTGGGGAACTCGATCAGGTCGACCTGCGGCTTGACGTTGGTCCACTTGAGGTTACGCAGCGCGGCGACCTCGATTTCATTGTCGAAATGGCCGATATTGCCGACGATCGCCATGTCCTTCATCTGCCGCATGTGGTCGATGCGGATGACGTCCTTGTTGCCCGTCGTGGTGATGAAGATGTCGGCCGAGGAAACGACGTCTTCGAGCAGGACGACTTCATAACCGTCCATGGCGGCCTGCAGAGCGCAGATCGGATCGGCTTCCGTGACCTTTACGCGGGCGCCGGCGCCGGAAAGCGAGGCAGCGGAACCCTTGCCGACATCACCGTAACCGCAGACGACGGCGACCTTGCCGGCCATCATTACGTCCGTGCCGCGGCGGATGCCGTCGACCAGCGATTCCTTGCAGCCATACTTGTTGTCGAACTTCGACTTGGTGACGGAGTCGTTGACGTTGATCGCGGGGAAGGGCAGCAGGCCCTTCTGGCTCAGCTGATAGAGGCGGTTGACGCCCGTCGTTGTTTCCTCGGTGACGCCCTTGATCGCGTCGCGCTGCTTGGTGAACCAGCCCGGAGAAGCGGCGAGGCGCTTCTTGATCTGTGCGAAGAGGATTTCTTCCTCCTCGGAATGCGGATGGGAGAGCACATCCTCGCCGGCCTCGGCGCGGGCGCCGAGCAGGATGTACATGGTGGCGTCGCCGCCATCATCGAGAATCATGTTGGAGAGGCCGCCATCCGCCCACTGGAAGATCTTGTCGGTATAGACCCAGTAGTCTTCGAGCGACTCGCCCTTGATGGCGAAAACCGGAACGCCGGCAGCGGCGATTGCGGCAGCGGCATGATCCTGCGTCGAGAAGATGTTGCAGGAAGCCCAGCGGACTTCGGCGCCGAGCGCCACCAGCGTTTCGATCAGGACGGCCGTCTGGATGGTCATGTGCAGCGAACCGGTAATGCGCGCGCCTTTCAGCGGCTTTGCCTCGCCGAACTCCGCGCGGCAGGACATCAGTCCAGGCATTTCGGTTTCGGCGATGGTAATTTCCTTGCGGCCGAAATCCGCAAGCCCGATATCGGCGACGACATAATCTTTTTCAGTGCTCATAGAGGTCTCCAGGCTGAAAACGTCTCAAAATTGGCGCAGGCGCGAGCCAGCGCAGGGCATGTCCGCCGTTTAGCAGGCTTCGCCGGGGAAGGCAATAAGGATATAAAGAAGTCTTTATATGTTTATATGAACTCGGTCGACGCTTACATTTCTTCGCCGAACTTGTTCTGGATCAGCTGGTCGAGGGCCTCCAGGGCCTCCTCGGCCTGGCTGCCGCTTGCAGAGACGACGACGCTGGAGCCGGGGCTTGCGGCAAGCATCATCAGCCCCATGATCGAAGTGCCGCCGACCGTCATTCCATCCTTCGAGACGGTGATAGCGGCATCGAAGGTCTCGACCATTTGAACGAATTTGGCGGAGGCGCGAGCGTGAAGGCCGCGCTTGTTGATGATGAGGAGTTCCCGGGAAAGCGATGTCATGAGGCGCCGTTATTTTCCGCTGAGCACGCGGCTCGCGACATTGATATATTTCCGCCCGGCTTCGGAAGCCTCCACCAGCGCCTTCTCCATGTTGTTCTCGCCGCGCACGCCGGCGAGCTTGATCAGCATCGGCAGGTTCATGCCGGCAATGACTTCAGTGTGGCCGCTGCTCATGACCGAGATGGCGAGGTTGGACGGCGTGCCGCCGAACATGTCGGTCAGGATGACGACGCCATGGCCGTCGTCGGCACCCGAAACGGCTTGCAGAATGTCCTGCCGTCTCTGGTCCATATCGTCTTCGGGGCCAATACAGACCGTCTCGATAAATTTCTGAGGACCGACGACGTGCTCGACAGCATGGCGAAACTCTTCAGCCAGCTTGCCATGAGTGACAAGCACAAGTCCGATCATGATATTACTGCTCCCATATACGCAAACGGTGGCCCCAATATCGCAATGCAGCAATTACGTCCACCGGTGGGGGCACATCTTGGCCATGAAAAGCCGAAGTGCAAGATAAAAATGCAAATATATAAGGCAGATTGATCAATCTGGACGGCCTCAATCTCCGATATCAGGGGCTTTTGCCATCAGGATTGCAAGCGGTGAAGACACGCCAGTGAGCAACCGCAATGCGGGAAGTGAAAAACCGGCGGAAAGACTGACGATTTCACCCTCGGGGGGAACGCGGTTTTCGCCGGAAGCGCTGCCGGGAAGCACGGCATAATGCATGGCCGCCTGAGGAATATGATGCTGCCGAACGATGCCGGTGCCGCGAAGTTCGATCAGCCCGGCGATCGACGGCGGGCAGGTGGCGATCACCGTGCCGGACTCCCCCGACAGAAGCACCTGATCATCGGCAACGAGCGCGGTGAAGAGCCCGAGGCGTCGCGCCTCGGTCATGCAGGTGAAGGCCAGCATCGATTTCCCCCAGCCCGAGGGGCCGCTGAACAGCAGCCCCGTCCGGCCGACGACGATCGCCGTCGCATGGATGTTGGCGGCCTCCGTCATGTCGCTGGATCGAGGGGCAGGGCGAGGATAAAGCGCGCTCCAAGCACCTGCCCGCTCTCGGCGTCTACGATGTTCTCTGCTCTAAGCGACCCGCCATGCGCCTCGGCGATCTGGCGGCTGATCGACAGGCCGAGGCCCGAATTCTGGCCGAAGCCTTCCGATTCCGGCCGGTCAGTGTAAAAGCGCTCAAAAATACGATCGATGTTTTCCGCCTGGATGCCGGGACCGTTGTCTTCAATGGTGGTGATACAGCGCGATCGTGTCCGCAGCAGCCGCACGGTAATCCTGCCGTCTTTTTCGGGGACGAAGGAGCGGGCGTTCTCGATCAGGTTGGTGACGATCTGGCCGATGCGCAGATCGTGACCATTGACGACGAAGCGCGTCTTGATGTTCGGCTTGCGTTCGACGACATAGTCGATCTCCACCTGCTTCTTGCTGCCTCTGATCTGGCGCGACACCTCGATCAGATCGCGAAGCAGCACCTCCATGTCGATGGAGGCAGCGTCGACGCGTGCGAGTTCGGCATCGAGCCGCGAGGCGTCGGAAATGTCGCTGATCAGGCGATCGAGACGGCGGACATCGTGCTGGATGACGTCAAGGAGCCGTTTCTTGGAATCCTCCGACCTGGCGAGCGGCAGCGTTTCGACGGCGCTTCGCAGCGAGGTCAGCGGGTTCTTGAGCTCGTGGCTGACATCGGCGGCAAAGCTCTCGATCGCGTCGATGCGGTCATAAAGGGCTGTCGTCATCTCGCGCAAGGCGATGGAGAGGTTGCCGATTTCGTCCTGGCGAGCGGAAAAGTCCGGAATTTGCTCACGTGTCTTGGCGCCGCGGCGAACGCGAATGGCGGCTGCCGAAAGACGGCGCAGCGGATTGGCGATCGTCGACGAGAGCACCAGCGACAGCAGTACGTTGACGAGCGTAGCCACACCGAAGACGCGCATGATGGCCAGCCGTTCGGCATGAACGATGTTGTCGATATCGCCCGCCTGCGTCGACAACAGCAGCACGCCGAGTACGGCGCGGAAGCGCTGGATCGGCACGGCGACGGACACGATGAGTTCGCCTTTCTCGGTGGTGCGCACGACCGCGCCGCGCACGCCGGTCAGCGCATTCATCACCTCGGGATAGATCGACCCGTCACCGCCCGGCGCTTCCTTGTAGAGCGGTAGATTGCCAGGCTGCAGCGCCTTGTTGAACAGCGTCGCGAACCAATCGCTCCAGGTCTGCTTCTCTTCCTCGACCGGCGGAAGGTCGAAGCGCAGCACCTGGCCGCGCGAATAGAGGTGACGTGAATCGAGCAGCAGATTGGCGTCGGCATCGAAGATGCGGGCGCGCGTGCGCGTCGGCGAAATCAGCCGGCGCAGGACCGGCGCAACCTTCTCCGGATCGATCGGAAATTCCAGATCCTCGTCATTCGGCACCGGCGTGATGCTCTGGCCGGCCTGCAGCTCGAGCAGCTTCTGCGGATCGATGGTGATCGAGTTCGTATCGACGGATGCCGAGGCCGAAACGGCGCCGGCGATGATCTCGCCCTGCGTCAGAAGGCTTTCGGCGCGGGCATCGATCAAGCCCTCGCGGAACTGGTTGAGATAAAGGATGCCGCCGACGAGCACCACCAGCGCGACGAGATTGAAGAACAGGATGCGCCGCGTCAGGCTCGAAAACACCGCATTGCCGAAGATGCGCCGGATCAGCGTGAAGGGATGCGACCAACGGCGGCCCCGGATGCGACGGGTGCTCACGCCCTCCGCATCGTCTATATCCCTTTCTTGCACCAACTGTGCCAATGACAGGCCCTTTCGAAAGGTTGGGCCGGATAAACCGGCCGGCAACCTTCAAACATTTCCAGCTGTGCCGCTCGGGCTCAAGCTGCTTCGCGGAAGCGGTATCCCACTCCGTAGAGGGTTTCAATCATATCAAAATCGGTATCGACCATCTTGAATTTCTTCCGCAGCCGCTTGATGTGGCTGTCGATGGTCCGGTCGTCGACATAGACCTGTTCGTCATAGGCCGCGTCCATCAGTGCGTCGCGGCTCTTGACGACACCGGGGCGTTGCGCCAGCGAGTGCAGGATCAGGAACTCGGTCACCGTCAATGTCACGGCCTCGCCCTTCCAGGTGCAGGTATGGCGCTCCTGGTCCATGACGAGTTGCCCGCGCTCCAGCGAGCGGGCCTGCTGCACCGCACCGGCCTTCGGCGTACCACTGGGGCTTGTGCCGCCGGCGGCCGCCGCTTCACGGCTTGACGCACGGCGCAGAACGGCGCGGACGCGCTCCACCAGCAGGCGCTGCGAAAACGGCTTGGTTATGAAATCGTCCGCACCCATTTTCAGACCGAACAGCTCGTCGATCTCCTCATCCTTGGAGGTGAGGAAGATGACCGGAATATCCGATTTCTGCCGCAGGCGGCGCAACAGTTCCATGCCGTCCATGCGCGGCATCTTGATATCGAAGATCGCAAGCTGGGGCGGTCGCGCCAGAAGGCCGTCGAGTGCCGAGGCACCGTCCGTATAGGTCTCGACCTTATATCCTTCGGCCTCCAGTGCAATCGACACCGAGGTGAGGATGTTGCGGTCGTCGTCAACGAGCGCGATTGTCGGCATGGTGTTGGTCTCCGTCATCAGTGCGCAATCTCCCGGATTTTGGTCGTCCCCAGGCGGTCTCAATGACCGGATGCGCTTATGGAGGATAAAGGTGGAACAAATTGTGGCAAAGATAAAGGGGAAGATTGTCGTAAAATTCCGCAGCGCTCCTAAGTTGCAGGGCGAAATGTTTCAACGCTGGTCCTTCAAACGATTTAAAAAGAATGAAACAAATTTAAATCGATTAATTATTTGATATTACTATATTTTCTCAGTTTTTGTCTCTTGTCTTTTAAAATTTCTCACCGTATTTTCCCGCTTAGTTTTAACGGCAACGAGCCTGAACAAAGGGAACTAGCCATGGAAAAGTTCGGAGTTCATAACCCGGCAACGGAGCTTGCGACGGTTGGATTGGGCGGCGCAGCCAGCGTCCGCTATAATTTTTCCGCCGCAGCGCTCTATGAAGAAGCGATCCGCCGGGGTGAAGCCGAACTGACCGCTCAAGGTGCGCTTCGGGCCATCACCGGCCAGCATACGGGCCGCTCGCCGCGCGACAAGTTCGTCGTCCGCGACGCCAATACCGATGGCGAAATCTGGTGGGACAACAACAAGCCGCTCTCGCCGAAACACTTCGCCCTGCTGCGCGACGACATGCTGGCGCATGCGGCCGGCAAGGATCTGTTCGTTCAGGACCTCGTTGGCGGCGCCGAAGAAGGTCATGCCCTGCCGACCCGTGTCGTCACCGAATTCGCCTGGCATTCGCTGTTCATCCGCAATCTGCTGATCCGCCCCGAGAGGGCGGCACTGGGCACTTTCGTGCCGAAGCTGACGATCATCGATCTGCCGAGCTTCAAGGCCGATCCGGCGCGCCACGGCTGCCGTTCGGAAACTGTGATCGCCTGCGATCTCACCAACGGTCTCGTTCTCATCGGCGGCACCTCCTATGCGGGCGAAATGAAGAAGTCGGTTTTCACCGTGCTGAACTACCTGCTGCCGGCAAAGGGTGTGATGCCGATGCACTGCTCGGCCAATGTCGGTCCGGACGGTGACGCGGCGGTCTTCTTCGGTCTTTCCGGCACCGGCAAGACGACGCTGTCGGCTGATCCGGCGCGTACGCTGATCGGGGATGACGAGCATGGCTGGAGCGAAAACGGCATCTTCAACTTCGAAGGCGGCTGCTACGCCAAGACCATCCGCCTCTCGGCCGAGGCAGAGCCGGAAATCTACGCAACGACGCAGCGCTTCGGCACCGTGCTTGAAAACGTCGTGCTGGACGATCGCCGCGAGCCTGATTTCGATGACGGTTCGCTGACGGAAAACACCCGTTGCGCCTATCCGATGCATTTCATACCGAACGCTTCGGAAACCGGCCGCGCCGGGCATCCGAGGACGATCATCATGCTGACCGCCGACGCCTTCGGCGTCATGCCGCCGATCGCGCGCCTGACGCCCGATCAGGCGATGTATCACTTCCTTTCCGGCTACACCGCCAAGGTGGCGGGCACCGAAAAGGGGGTCGTCGAGCCGGAAGCGACATTCTCCACCTGCTTCGGCGCGCCATTCATGCCGCGTCACCCGGCCGAATACGGCAACCTGCTCAAGGATCTCATCAGCCGCCACGGCGTCGAGTGCTGGCTTGTCAACACCGGCTGGACCGGCGGCGCTTACGGCACCGGCAAGCGCATGCCGATCAAGGCCACGCGCGCCCTTCTCGCTGCCGCCCTCAGCGGCAAACTCGGTCAGGTCGAATTCCGCGCGGATACGAATTTCGGCTTTGCCGTGCCGGTTTCCGTCGATGGCGTCGACGGCGGCATTCTCGATCCGCGCTCGACCTGGGCCGACAAGGCAGCTTATGATGCGCAGGCTGAAAAGCTGGTGTCGATGTTCATCGCCAACTTCGCCAAGTTCGAGAACCACGTCGATGGCGGCGTCCGCGATGCCGCCCCCGGCGTCAAGGTTGCTGCTGAGTAAGAAGACTAAACTTCTGATTCACGTGAAACCCGGCATCGCAGGATTGCCGGGTTTTCTCGTTGAGGGCCGATGTTTTCAATTGGCGGCCGATATGAGATAGAACGCCGCATGGCCAGCGACGCGCTCTACATCGATGACAGGATTACCATCGCCGGATGGGAACTGACGGAACAGTTCGTTCTGGCGGGCGGCCCTGGTGGGCAGAACGTCAACAAGGTTTCGACGGCGGTCCAGCTGTTCTTCAACATCGCGAATTCGCCTTCCCTCAGTGATCGCGTCAAGGCCAATGCGATCAAGCTTGCCGGCCGGCGTATGTCGAAGGAGGGCGTGCTGATGATCGAGGCGAGCCGCTTTCGCAGCCAGGACCGCAACCGCGAGGATGCGCGCGAGCGGCTGAAGGAACTGATTGTGGAGGCGGCCAAGCCGCCGCCGCCACCGCGCAAGAAGACCAAGCCGACCAAAGGTTCGGTCGAGCGCCGCCTGAAGGAGAAATCCGGCCGCTCGGAAGTCAAGAAAATGCGCGGCCGCCCCGGCGGCGGCGAGTGACATGCCCGAGCTCCTGAACGGCATCCGCCATCTGCCGGGCTATCTCGACCGGGCGAGCCAGGAAGCATTGGTCGAACTGATCCGTGCTGTCGTGGCCGAAGCGCCGCTTTTCATGCCTGGCATGCCCGGCACCGGCAAGCCGATGTCGGTGCGCATGACCAATTGCGGGCCGCTCGGTTGGGTGACCGACAAGGGGCGCGGCTATCGCTATCAGCCGACGCACCCGGAAACGGGTAGGCCCTGGCCCGAGATGCCGCAGCAATTGCTCGACATCTGGAATGATGTTTCGGGTTATGACAAGCCGCCGGAAGCCTGTCTCGTCAATTTCTATTCCGACGACGCCCGCATGGGCCTGCATCAGGACAAGGACGAGCAGGATCTGCACGCCCCTGTCGTGTCGATCTCTCTCGGCAACAGCTGCCTCTTCCGTCTCGGCGGCCTCGACCGCAAAGACCGCACGCTATCTTTCAAGCTTTCGAGCGGCGATCTGATCGTGCTGGGCGGCGAGGGGAGGCTTTGTTACCATGGTGTCGACCGCATCTACCCCGCGACATCGACGCTGTTGAAGAACGGCGGCCGCATCAATCTGACGCTGCGCCGCGTTCGTCTGTGAAAATCGATAGCCTGCTATAGTTTTCTGAGCGCGACCTGTTCGATCAGATGATTCTTGCCCTTTTTCAGGATGAGATCGGCGCGCGGCCGCGTCGGCAGGATGTTCTGGCGCAGATTCTTCAGGTTGATGTTCGTCCAGAGATCTTCGGCGATTTCAAGCGCTTCCGCATCGGTGATTGAGGCGTAGCGATGAAAATAGGAGTTTGGATCGCGGAAGGCGGTTTCCCGCAGCCGCATGAAGCGCGTCACATACCAGTTGTGGATCTGGTCTTCCGCGGCATCGATATAGATCGAAAAGTCGAAGAAGTCGGACACCATCGGCACGATCTTGCCATCGGCCGGCAGGTCGCGCGATTGCAGCACGTTGATGCCTTCGAAGATCAGGATGTCGGGCCGGTCGACGATCTTGTATTCGTCCGGCAGCACGTCGTAGACGAGATGCGAATAACACGGCGCCTTCACATCGGGCCGTCCGGCCTTGATCGCCGAGAGGAAGCGCAGGATCGCGGCCGTATCGTAACTTTCCGGAAAACCCTTGCGCTGCATCAGCTTTTCCCGCTGCAGCACGGCATTCGGGTGAAGGAAACCGTCGGTGGTGACGAGATCGACCTTCGGGCTGGAAGGCCAGCGGCCCAGGAGCTCCTTCAGGATACGGGCCGTGGTCGATTTTCCAACAGCGACCGAGCCGGCGATTCCGATGACGAAGGGCGTCTTCGTCACGTCGGAGAGGCTGAGGAAGCGGTTGCGCTGCTCGAACAGCAGTTGCGAGGATTCGACATGCGACGAGAGCAGACGCGACAGCGAGAGATAGATGCGCCGGACCTCGTCGAGATCGATCGGGTCGCCCATCGAGCGCAGCCGTTTGACCTCGTCTCCGGTCAGCGTAAGCGGCGTGTCCGCCCGAAATTTCGCCCATTGCTCGGAAGAGAAGAAATGGTAGGGCGAATAGGATTCCGACTGGAAGTGATCCAATATCTCCGGCACCCCGATAATCTCAGTCGCGATACTCATGAACTCTGCCGGCTGGCCTTTTCCTTGAGACCGGACTGCGCGGTTCTGCGCTCGAGCTCGGCCATCACATTCTCTAACGGTATTTCAGCAATCTTCAATACGACCAAAAGGTGATAGAGCACGTCGGCGGCTTCATAGGTCAGATTGTCGCGGTCGCCGGTGACCGCTGCCATCACGGCTTCGATTGCCTCTTCACCAAGCTTCTTCGCCGCCTTCGGCTGGCCGGCGGCCACGAGTTTTGCGGTCCAGGAGTGCTCCGGTGAGGCCTTCGACCGCTCTTCGACGATGGTTTCGAGGTCGGAAAGGGAAAATCCGCTCATATCTGCGCTTTCAGATTCAGTCGAGACGCATGTCGATACCGCACTTCGACATATAGTGCTTCGCCTCGCCGACGGAATAGGTGCCGAAGTGGAAGATCGATGCGGCGAGCACGGCATTGGCGTGGCCCTCCTTCACCCCGGCGACGAGATCGTCGAGGTCGCCGACGCCGCCCGAGGCGATCACCGGAACGCGCACCGCATCGGCAATCGTCCGCGTCAGTTCCAGATCATAGCCGACCTTGGTGCCGTCGCGGTCCATCGAGGTGACCAGCAACTCGCCGGCACCGCGCGCCACCATCTTCTGGGCGAACTCAACCGCATCGATGCCGGTCGCGTTGCGGCCGCCATGCGTATAGATCTCCCAGGCGCTGAGATTGTCGCCGCCGACCGCCTGCGTGCGCCGGCGTTTGGCATCGATCGAGACGACGATGCACTGATCGCCGAACTTGTCGGCCGCCTCGGCAACGAAATCGGGATTGCTGACGGCTGCCGAATTGATCGACACCTTGTCGGCGCCGCACAGCAGCAGCTTGCGGATATCGGCGATGGTTCTCACTCCGCCGCCGACGGTCAGCGGCATGAAGCACTGATCGGCCGTGCGCGATACGACATCGAAGATCGTCTCGCGATTGTCCGAGGACGCGGTGATGTCGAGGAAGCAGAGCTCGTCGGCGCCGGCGGCGTCATAGGCCTTCGCCGCTTCGACCGGGTCGCCGGCATCGACGAGATTGAGAAAGTTGACGCCCTTGACGACGCGGCCGTCCTTGACGTCGAGGCAGGGGATGACACGGGCTTTGAGGGTCATTATGCGGTTTCCTTTGCCCTGCTGGCCTTGATCAACGCCAGCGCTTCCGCCGGGTCGATGCGGCCGTCATAGAGCGCACGGCCTGAAATCGCGCCTTCGAGCTTTCGTGCGTCGGGCTGCAGCATGCGCTTGATGTCTTCAATGGAGGCAAGGCCGCCCGAGGCGATGACGGGAATGGAGACGGCATCGGCAAGCTCCAGCGTCGAGCTCCAGTTGATGCCGGTCAGGATGCCGTCGCGGTCGATATCGGTATAGATGATCGCGGCGACGCCGGCGCCCTCGAATTTCCTGGCAAGCTCGATGATGCCGAGTTCCGAAGCCTCGGCCCAACCCTCGACCGCCACCTTGCCGCCCTTGGCGTCGATGCCGACGGCAACCTGGTCCGGAAATTGCCGGCAGGCCTCGATGACCAGATCAGGATTTCTGACCGCGACGGTGCCGAGAATGACGCGCCGCAGTCCGCGAGACAGCCAGGCCTCGATATGAGCGAGCGTACGGATGCCGCCGCCGAGTTGCACCGGATTTTTCGTCGCCTTCAGGATCGCCTCGACGGCGTCGCCATTAGCCGAATGTCCCGCAAAGGCGCCGTCGAGGTCGACCACGTGCAGCCATTCGAAACCCTGCTCTTCGAAGGATTTCGCCTGGGCGGCCGGATCGGTGTTGTAGACCGTCGCCTGCTGCATGTCGCCGAGCTTCAGGCGGACGCATTGGCCGCCCTTCAGGTCGATCGCGGGAAAAAGGATCATGTCGTCTTACGTCCGTAGAGTGATCGCTGTCATCAGCGCATTCCACGCATCTACGATATCCGAGCGGAAAAAGACAGCGGCAATGGCGGCCGCGCTCAAAAGCAGCAGAAGCAGAAGGGTGACGATGAAACCGGCACGCACTTGGCGCCAGAAACCGAGGCGTTTCTTGACCGATTTCTCGATCTCGCGCACCCGCCGCAGCGCGTCGCTGTTGACGGCGGCGAGCCGGATATCAGGCTCCATCGCCTCCACATAGGTTTCGGCATAGCTCGAAAGAATCTGCGAGGCGCGATCGCGCAGCGTGTTGCGCAGGTCGGTGGAGAGATAGTTGCTGGAGACGGCGGCAAGCTCGGCCTCATTGGGCGAACGGCCGGCATTTCGCTTGCGATAGCTGATGACGAAATCGCGCTTTTGCCGCTCGTAGAGCGCGTAGGCGAGCAGCCCGATCAGATCGTCTTCATCTTCGATATAAAATTCCAGCACGGCTTCGGTGATATCGCCGGCGTTGATCCCATTGGCGCGCAGCTGCGAATTCTCATTGCCGGCAAGAAATTCGTGGATCATCGGTCCAGCCTTTCTTTCAATGCCTTGGCCGCGTTCGAAAGCGCTCTTTTATGGAGGGCTTCGTCGACACGGCGAATGATCGTTCCGTCGGGGAGCCGGATGTCCGAGAAGGGAGGCAGACCCTCTCGGGAGGGTCTCAGCATATAGAACACCTTGCCTGATTTCCGCGACTCCGGCATCGAGCGCACTCCTGTTCCGCTCTTTCCATAAAGAGGAAATAAGGCGGAGGTATTACGGGTTCCAGCGCAGGAAATTGGCGATCAGGGCGAGGCCGAGCTTCTGGCTCTTTTCCGGGTGAAACTGGGCACCCACCATGTTGTCGCGCCCGACGAGGGCGGTCATCGGGCCGCCATAATCGACCGTCGCAATGACATCCTCGGCATTTTCGGCGGCAAGATGGTAGGAATGCACGAAATAGGCGTGCAGCCCCTGTGGCCCGGTGGGAATTGCGTCGATGAGCGGATGTTCGCGCTTCAGGTCGAGCGTGTTCCAGCCGATCTGCGGTATCTTCAACGCCGGATCGCCAGGCGTCATCTCAATGACATCGCCGGGAATCCAGCCGAAGCCGTGCGTCACGGTCTTCTCGAGACCGCGTGAGGACATGAGCTGCATGCCGACGCAGATACCGAGGAAGGGCCGCGCCTTCTTCTCGACGGCCTCGATCAGCACCTCCGCCATTCCGGGCACAGCATCGAGACCGTGCCGGCAATCGGCATAAGCACCGACGCCTGGAAGCACGATACGGTCGGCCGCGGCGACGTCCTCTGCCTTATCGGTAAGGTCGATACGGGCATCGATGCCCGCTTCGCGGGCGGCCCGTTCGAAAGCCTTGGTGGCCGAACGTAGATTGCCGGAACCGTAGTCGATAATCGCGACGCGCATCGTCAGCGTCCTCCATCAAAGCCAAAGAGACCAAGCGATGTAGCCTGACCGCGCGAACTGTTTGCACCGGGCTTGTTCTGCCAGTCCGGTACGACGGTGTCGTCATGATCCGCTGCGGCTGGCCCGTCTGAAAAATAAATCTGCTCGGCAATGTCGAGCTTGTCGGCCGCAATGAGTGCGTTCTCGTTCCAACCCTTGGCGGCAAGATCGCGGATGCGCCAGTTCTGACCCTCGAGACCGACGATCATGTTCACGCCAAGCATGATCGCCACTCCCGCTGGCCAGAGGCCCGGTTCATCCATCAGCGCCCCGCCGATCGTCTGCAGCGCGAAAGCCGCGGCCGCATGCAGCCACAGTCGGTGTGCCAGCAGCCAGATCCATGGAAACAGCAACCCGAGGAACGTGAAGCCGTCGCGAATGGTTCGCGTTTCATCGGCAGTGGCGTTCGTAGCGCCGGGCGTCAGGAATATATAGCTGGATGTCATTGTCGCAGCTCCCTGAGGGGCTCAGACGAGCGTGCCCTTCGTCGAGGGAACACGGTCTGCCTGTCTCGGATCGATCTCTGTCGCCGTGCGCAATGCGCGGGCAACTGCCTTGAAGCATGTCTCGGCAATATGGTGGTTGTTGGCGCCATAGTGGTTGAGAACATGCAAGGTGATGCCCGCGTTCTGGGCGAGCGCCTGGAAGAATTCGCGCACGAGTTCCGTGTCGAAGGTGCCGATCTTCGGCGCGCTGAAGGCGACATTCCAGACGAGGAACGGCCGGCCCGAAAGATCGACCGCAGCCTTGGTCATCGTCTCGTCCATGGCAAGATCGATCGAAGCGTAGCGTGTGATGCCCCGGCGGTCGCCGAGCGCTTTCGAGATCGCTTGGCCAATCGCGATGCCTGTGTCCTCGACCGTATGGTGATCGTCGATATGCAGGTCGCCCTTTGCTTCAATCTCCATGTCGATCAGCGAGTGCCGCGAAAGCTGGTCGAGCATATGGTCGAAGAAGCCGACGCCGCTCGAAATCTTCGATTTGCCAGTGCCGTCGAGATTGACGGAAACGGAAATCGACGTCTCGTTGGTCTTGCGGGAAACGCTGCCCGTGCGGCTTGCTGCGGTCTCGGCCATGTGGCCCTCCATCGGAATAAGGCCGTTCCTTATCAGGCGCATCGGCAAATATCCAGAAGCCGGGCAGGAGAAAAGCCCGCCCATTTGCAATCGGCCCCGGCCTGCTTACATAGGGTTCAACAAGGACCGGTATGCGGTTTTATGTAAAGGCCCGCGTCATGGGCAGACAGGTGTTTTATGACAACAATCATTACAGTTCGAAAAGGCGGCAAGGTGGTAATGGCGGGCGATGGTCAGGTGAGCCTCGGCCAGACCGTCATGAAGGGCAACGCCCGCAAGGTGCGACGCATCGGCAAGGGCGAGGTCGTCGCCGGTTTCGCCGGCGCCACGGCTGACGCCTTCACCCTGCTCGAAAGGCTTGAAAAGAAGCTGGAGCAATATCCCGGCCAGCTGATGCGCGCCGCCGTCGAGCTCGCCAAGGACTGGCGCACAGACAAATACCTGCGTAATCTCGAAGCCATGATGCTCGTTGCCGACAAGTCGATCACTCTGGCAATCACCGGCAACGGCGATGTTCTGGAGCCCGAACACGGAACGACGGCGATCGGTTCTGGCGGCAATTTTGCTTTCGCCGCCGCCCGCGCACTGATGGATACCGACAAATCGGCCGAAGAGATCGCCCGGCGCGCCCTCGATATCGCCGCTGACATCTGCGTCTACACCAACCACAGTATCGTGGTGGAATCGCTGGATGTCGAGGTTTGAATTCCAGGCCCTTTGGCTGCTGCCGCGGCTGATCCGTCGCGGCGAATCAACGACGAATTGCGGCCGGGTGCCGATGGCTCCGGACCGCCAGGAGAATGATGCGCTATGACGACCTTTTCCCCCCGCGAGATCGTTTCCGAACTCGACCGCTACATCATCGGCCAGCATGATGCCAAACGCGCCGTCGCGATTGCACTGCGCAATCGCTGGCGTCGCCAGCAGCTCGACCCGAGCCTGCGCGACGAGGTCATGCCGAAAAACATCCTGATGATCGGTCCGACCGGTGTCGGTAAGACGGAGATCTCCCGCCGCTTGGCAAAACTCGCCGGCGCGCCCTTCATTAAGGTCGAAGCCACCAAGTTCACTGAAGTCGGCTATGTCGGCCGTGATGTCGAGCAGATCATCCGCGATCTGGTCGAGGTCGGCATCGGTCTGGTGCGTGAGAAGAAACGGGCAGAGGTGCAAGCCAAGGCGCATGTGAGCGCCGAGGAGCGTGTCCTCGATGCGCTGGTCGGCACCACCGCTTCGCCGGCCACCCGCGAAAGTTTCCGCAAGAAGCTAAGGGATGGCGAACTCGACGACAAGGAAATCGATATCGAGGTGGCCGATGCCGGTTCCGGCATGGGAGGCTTCGAAATACCCGGTATGCCGGGCGCCAATATCGGCGTGCTCAACCTGTCGGAAATGTTCGGCAAGGCGATGGGCGGACGCACCAAGAAGGTGCGCACGACGGTCAAGGCTTCCTATACAGACCTGATCCGCGATGAATCCGATAAGCTGATCGACAATGAGGTGATCCAGCGCGAGGCCGTTCGCTCCACCGAGAATGACGGGATTGTCTTCCTCGACGAAATCGACAAGATCGCCGCTCGCGACGGCGGCATGGGCGCGGGCGTTTCGCGCGAAGGTGTCCAGCGCGACCTGCTGCCGCTTGTCGAAGGCACGACGGTCTCGACCAAGTATGGGCCTGTCAAGACAGACCATATTCTCTTCATCGCCTCCGGCGCCTTCCATGTCTCCAAACCGTCGGATCTTCTGCCCGAATTGCAGGGCCGACTGCCGATCCGTGTCGAGCTGCGCCCGCTGAACAAGGAGGATTTCCGCCGGATCCTGACGGAGACCGAAGCAAGCCTCATCCGCCAGTATCGGGCGCTGATGGAAACTGAAAACCTGAACCTCGACTTCACCGAGGATGCGATCGACGCGCTCGCCGATGTCGCGGTGCATTTGAACTCCTCCGTGGAGAATATCGGCGCACGCCGTCTGCAGACGGTGATGGAGCGGGTCCTGGACGATATTTCCTACAATGCGCCCGATCGGGCCGGGGCAGCCATCACGATCGATGCAGCCTATGTGCGCGAGCATGTCGGCGACCTCGCACAGAATACGGATCTGTCACGCTTCATTCTGTGATATCGGCGCACCGGTTCATGGCTTTACCGATCTGAATGCCGCATTCAGTCGATTCGACTATCGACAGCGGGCCTTTTCCTTTCTAGTGAAGGCCCGTTTTGTTTTCCGCTGCGGCTTTATTCGGCCAAGATTCTGGTCCACTCAGCCGCATCGCGAACAGGACGATGAACGGATGGGATAGCGGATCGTGCGACGCCTTTTGACAAGTCTTTTGATTGCCGTTGCCCTGGTGAATTCGGCGCCTGCATTCGCAATGCAGACGGTGCCGGCCGGCAATCGTCATGCTGAGCAGCCCGATATTCCCGGCGCGTCCGTCCGCCGCACGAAGGGCACCAAAAGCAGCTTCGATCTGAAATATGAGAAGGTCCATGAGCTTCTCGCGACCGATCGCGAGCTCATGGCCAAGATTCGCAAGGTCTCGGGCGCTTACGGCATCAATCCTATCCATGTTATCGGCGCGATCGTCGGCGAGCATACTTACAATGTCGACGCCTACGACCGGCTGCAGGCCTATTACGTCAAGGCCGCCTCCTATGCCGGTGAAAGCTTCCGTTTCGCCTATGACGGCGAAAGCATCGATGATTTCGTGGCGCGGCCCCAATTTGCCGAGTGCAAGGGCAAGAGTGATTCCTATACGCTCTGGGCCTGCCGGGAAGATGTCTGGGAAAGCGATTTCCGCGGCAAAACGGTCGGCGGCGAGAGCTTCCCCAATAACCGCTTCAGCGCGGTCTTCTTCCAGCCCTTCTACGCCGGCCAGACTTTCGGCCTCGGCCAGGTCAACCCCCTGACGGCGCTGATGCTCTCCGATCTCGTCAGCCGCGTCTCCGGTTACCCCAAGCTGAACGAGAAGAATGCCGGCGCCGTCTATAGAGCCATCATGGATCCTGACATCTCGCTCGCCTTCGTCGCCGCCTCGATCCGCAGATCGATCGACGATTACAAGGAGATTGCCGGCATGGATATCTCGGGCAATCCCGGCCTGACGGCAACGCTTTACAACGTCGGCAACTCGCGCCAGCGTGCCGCAGCCCTTGCTTCGAAAAACCGCTCTGCTGGCGCGACCGTCTGGCCGGAAGAGAATTATTACGGCTGGCTGATCAACGACAAGCTGGACGAACTCAAGGGCCTGCTCTAGCTTCAAGCTTGCCGGGAAGGCGTCGATCTTCCCCGAAAGGCTTTGACGATGGACATGCGTCCTGATCCCTTCGTTCCGCCGGCACCGTTGCCGCGCACCGTGCCGCCCAGCCGGTTGGACATCATCCGCATCATTCTGCGCAACCCGCTCGAACTCTGGGGTGAGCCCTCTTATACTCTGCCCTGGATCAAGACGAGTTTCTTCGGGCAGCACACCCTCATTGTCAACGATCCCGGCCTGATTAAGCACGTGTTGGTCGACAATGCTGGCAATTACCGCATGTCTGATATTCGCCAGCTGGTGCTGCGGCCGATCCTGCGCGACGGTCTGCTGACGGCGGAAGGCCAGGTCTGGAAGCGGTCGCGAAAGGCGGTTGCCCCGGTCTTCACGCCGCGACACGCCAAAGGTTTTGCCGGCCAGATGCTGCGGCAATCGGAAGATTTTGTCCGGAAATACACGGGCGCCGATGCGGCTGGCCAGGTCTTCGATATCGCCACCGACATGACCGACCTCACCTTTGCGATTCTTGCTGAAACCCTCTTTTCCGGCGAAATCGTCTCGTCGAGCGGTCATTTCGCCGACGACGTCAACCAGCTTCTCCACCGCATGGGCCGGGTCGACCCGATGGACCTGCTGCGGGCGCCTTCCTGGGTGCCGCGTCTCACCCGCATCGGCGGCCAGAAGGTGCTGGAGAAATTCAGGGCGATCGTTCGCGACACCATGGATATGCGTCTGGCGAAAATGAAGGCCAATCGTGCCGCCGCACCGGAAGATTTTCTGACGCTGCTCCTGGAACAGGCGGGCCCCGATGGCCTGACCAAAGAGGAGATCGAGGACAATATCCTGACCTTCATCGGCGCCGGGCACGAGACGACCGCGCGTGCGCTGGCCTGGACCCTTTATTGTGTCGCCAACAGTCCGCATATCCGCGAGGCGATGGAAGCGGAAATCGACGCTGTTCTGGCAACCGGCGCCGAGCCGGTGGAATGGCTGGATCTGATGCCGGTGACGCGGGCAGCCTTTGAAGAGGCTCTCAGACTTTATCCGCCGGCCCCTTCGATCAATCGCGCCGCCATCGCCGATGATCTATGGACGAATGCCAAGGGCGAAAAGGTCGAAATACCGGCCGAAATTACCGTGCTCATCATGCCGTGGACGCTGCATCGCCACGAACTTTATTGGGAAAAGCCGCGCGCCTACATGCCGGAACGATTCCTGCCGGAAAACCGCGGCAGCATCGGCCGCTTCCAGTTTCTGCCGTTCGGCGCCGGCCCGCGCGTCTGCATCGGCGCGACTTTTGCGCTGCAGGAGGCGGTGATCGCGCTGGCCGTGATGATGCACCGTTTCCGTTTTGATCAGACGGAAACCACTAATCCCTGGCCGGTTCAGAAGCTGACGACTCAGCCGCAGAACGGACTTCCCATGCGCGTGACGTCGCGCATAATTTCCCGAACGGCATAAATCTTTCGAACTATTGCAGAATTGACTGTGAATGAAAGCCGGGCAAAGTGGCAGCATTCACAGGCGTTGCCAGGGAGACTATCGCATGAGCCGCATTGATAAGAACGGTCTTGCCATTGAAACCGTCCTACACGATTTCCTGACGCAGGAGGCTCTGCCGGGTCTGGCGATCGATGCGGACAGGTTCTTTGCCGATTTTTCGGCGATCGTCCACGATCTCGCCCCGCGCAATCGCGCGCTGCTCGCTAAACGCGACGAGCTGCAGACGAAGATCGATGATTGGTATCGCCAGCATGGCGCCCCGCCGGATATGGACGAATATCAGTCCTTTCTCCGCAGCATCGGCTACCTCCTTCCGGAAGGATCGGACTTCCAGGTCTCGACCGAAAACGTCGATCCCGAGATCGCTTCGATCGCTGGTCCGCAGCTCGTCGTTCCCGTGATGAATGCCCGTTATGCCCTGAACGCCGCAAATGCCCGCTGGGGCTCGCTCTATGACGCGCTCTATGGCACTGACGCCATTCCCGAGAGCGACGGCGCCGAGAAGGGCAAGGGTTACAGTCCAAAGCGCGGCGAAAAGGTCATCGCCTGGGTGCGAGATTTCCTCGATACTGCGGCGCCGCTGCAGGACAGCAGCTGGAAGGATGTCGGTAGCTTCGCCGTCAAGGACGGAACGCTCGCCGTCAAATCGGTCGACGGCGAGCAGACAAGGCTCGGGGATGGGGGGCATTTTGCCGGTTATCGCGGTGATGCCGCGGCGCCGACCCATATTCTGCTGAAGAACAACGGCATCCATATCGACATCGTCATCGACCCGACTACGGCGATCGGCAAGGCCGATCCGGCCCATATTTCCGATGTCTGGCTGGAATCGGCGATCACCACGATCATGGACTGCGAGGATTCGATTGCCGCCGTCGACGCCGAGGACAAGGTCGTCGTATATCGCAACTGGCTCGGCCTGATGAAGGGCGATCTGCAGGAAGAAGTAGCGAAGGGCGGAACGAGCTTCATCCGTAAGCTCAATCCGGATCTGGAGTATGTCGGTTCTGATGGCGCCCGCTTCGAGGTGCATTGCCGCTCGCTGATGCTGGTGCGCAACGTCGGCCATCTCATGACCAATCCGGCGATCCTCGACAAGGACGGCAACGAAGTGCCTGAGGGCATCATGGATGCCGTCATCACTAGCCTGATCGCGCTTTACGATATCGGCCCGTCTGGGCGGAAGAAGAATTCGCGCAGCGGCTCCATGTATGTGGTCAAGCCGAAGATGCATGGGCCGGAAGAGGTCGCCTTCGCGGTCGAGATCTTCTCGCGGGTCGAAGACATGCTCGGCATGGCGCGCAACACCATCAAGATGGGCATCATGGACGAGGAGCGGCGCACCACGGTCAATCTCAAGGAATGCATCCGCGCCGCCCGTGAGCGTGTTGTCTTCATCAATACCGGCTTCCTCGACCGTACCGGCGACGAGATCCACACCTCGATGGAAGCCGGTCCGATGATTCGCAAGGGCGATATGCGCCAGGCAGCCTGGATTTCCGCCTACGAGAACTGGAACGTCGATATCGGGCTGGAATGCGGCCTCTCCGGCCACGCCCAGATCGGCAAGGGCATGTGGGCGATGCCGGATCTGATGGCGGCGATGTTGGAACAGAAGATCGCCCATCCGAAGGCCGGCGCAAACACCGCCTGGGTTCCCTCGCCGACGGCGGCGACCCTACATGCCACCCATTATCACCGCGTCAACGTCGCCAAGGTCCAGCAGGGGCTGAAGGACCGGGCTCGCGCCCGGCTTTCCGACATTCTCTCCGTGCCGGTTGCCGTGCGGCCGAACTGGACGGCGGAAGAGATCCAGCGAGAACTCGACAACAACGCACAGGGTATCCTTGGCTATGTCGTGCGCTGGGTCGATCAGGGCGTCGGTTGCTCGAAGGTGCCTGATATCAACAATGTCGGCCTGATGGAGGACCGCGCGACATTGCGCATTTCCGCCCAGCACATGGCGAATTGGCTGCACCACCAGGTGGTCACCGAAGCTCAGATCGTCGAAACGATGAAACGCATGGCCGCCATCGTCGATCGGCAGAACGAGTCCGATCCGGCCTATCAGCCGATGGCTGGCAATTTCGACCACTCGATCGCTTTCCAGGCCGCTCTCGATCTCGTGCTAAAGGGCAGGGAGCAGCCGAACGGCTACACCGAACCGGTGCTTCACCGCCGCCGCCTTGAGCTCAAGGCGAAGCAGACCGCTTAAGGGTAAAGAATACAAAAGGGCCGCCGAACGACAGTCCGGCGGCCTTTTTTATACCGAATTCGCTATCTAGCTTACTGGATGACGATGACCTTGGAGGTCGCCTTGCCGGGACGCACGCGGCTATAGAGGTCGATGACGTCCTGGTTCATCAGGCGAATGCAGCCCGAGGATGCGGCGGTGCCGATCGAAGCCCATTCCGGGGTGCCGTGCAGGCGGAAGAGCGTGTCCTTGCCGTCCTCGTTGAAGAGATACATGGCGCGCGCGCCGAGTGGATTGCTGAGGCCCGGGCCCATGCCGTCTTCGACATATTTGGCGACGTCGGGCCGCCGGACGGCCATCTCCTTCGGCGGGTGCCAGGTCGGCCATTCTTGCTTCCAGGCGACGTAGGCGGTGCCGGCCCATGCGAAGCCCTGTTTGCCGACGCCGATGCCGTAACGCATCGCCTTGCCGTTTGGCAGGATGTAATAGAGGAAGCGCTCGCGCGTGTTGACGATGATCGTTCCCGGACGTTCGGTGGTCTCGTAGCTGACGACCTGGCGGCGGAATTGCGGCTTGACCCTGTCGATCGGGATCGCCGGCAGGGAGTACCCTGCATCCTTCGTCACGCCATAGGCGTCATTGAAGATTTGTGCCGTCTGCACCGTGGGGCCTGCGCCCTTGTTGTCGACGGAGGCGCTGTCTGAGGTCGTGGAGCAACCGGCCAGAGCGATCGTCGTCAATAGGCCAAATACAGGGAATGCATTGCGGATGCGCATGAATGACTCTTGAAAGTTTTGGGCGAGGAGAAGGTCTTTCGACCATCGTTGATTATGGTTTATTTTCGATTAACTTGCGCTTTGCAAGGCTGCTGTGGCGCGACGATTTCGTCTGCAGCGCAAATTAAAAGCGCATGGTTTTTTTGCAACAAAAGGCCCGGCTTGGCGACGGTTATCCATGACGATTTTGAGCGTTTACAATAACAATCCGTTAATCGATGGCCGGCAATCGGACAGGGCCATGATGGTGCGGCGCGGGACGCAGATCTTGCTGCACGAAATGCGCCATGCCGTGCTGCCGGAACTGCCGCTTGCCAGCGGCCGCCGTGCCGATCTGATCACGCTTTCGGAGAAGGGCGAAGTCTGGATTATCGAAATCAAGACATCGATCGAGGATTTCCGGGTGGATCGGAAATGGCCGGAATACAGGCTGCATTGCGACCGGCTGTTCTTTGCGACTCACGAAGGCGTGCCGCTCGAGATCTTTCCCGAGGAATGCGGGCTTTTCCTCTCGGATGGCTATGGCGCCCACATGATTCGCGAGGCGCCGGAACACCGCATGGCGCCTGCGACGCGCAAATCCGTCACGCTCGGTTTTTCGCGCGCCGCCGCGCAAAGGCTGATGATGGCCGAATGGGCAAACGGAAAGCCTTTTACCGTGGATGATGCCTGACGGACGTTTCGCCTATTTCGGCGCGCGTTTGGCAAGGATGCGCTGCAGCGTTCGCCGATGCATGTTGAGCCGGCGCGCCGTTTCTGAAACATTGCGCTCGCACATTTCATAGACCCGCTGGATGTGTTCCCAGCGCACCCGATCGGCCGACATCGGGTTCTCGGGAAGCTCCGCCTTTTCGCCCGGTCGCTGCGTCAGCGCTGAAAAGACATCATCGGCATCCGCTGGCTTGGCCAGATAATCGACGGCTCCGAGTTTTACGGCCGTCACCGCTGTTGCGATATTGCCGTAGCCGGTCAGCACGATGATCCGGGTGTCGTCGCGACGCTGCCGGATCGCTTCGATGACGTCGAGCCCGTTCCCGTCGCCGAGGCGAAGGTCGACTACAGCATATTTCGGCGGCCTGCTCTTCGATTTCGCAACGCCCTCCGCCACTGATTCGGCCGTCTCCACCTGAAAGCCGCGTGTCTCCATCGCCCGTGCGAGACGGCGCAGGAATGGCCCGTCATCGTCGACGATTAGCAGACTGGCATCGGGCCCGATATGGTCTTCATCCGATGCGGCGAAATTTCCGTGATTCTGTTCTGTCATCGTCTCGGGTCCCGGCGGCTGAACGTCTGATCTTGATCAACCGTTTTCATTCTACTTATGCCCACAAAGTCATTTTGTCGAATTTGCGTCGATCAACATCCGCGGCCATTCGATGCGGATGCGCGCGCCAGCTCTTTCCGGCTCGCGGTTCTCGAAGACCAGCGATGCGCCCGAGCGCTCCAGCAGCGTCTTCGCGATGAAAAGTCCGAGCCCGAGGCCGCCGGCCGTATCTTCCTTCTGCCGCTTGGTCACATAGGGCTCGCCGATTCGCGTCAGGATGTCAGGCGAATAACCATTGCCGTCGTCCTCGATGACGATCAGCACTTTATCGTGATCGTGCTCGACGGTGACGGTCACTTTCTCCCTGGCATAATCGACCGCATTTTCGATGAGATTTCCGAGTCCGTACATGATGCCGGCATTGCGGTCGGTGACCGGTTCGCTCTTGCGCGGGCTTTTTTCGATGAGTTCGAGCGCGATTCCGAATTCCCGGTGCGGCGCAACGACCTCTTCGATCATCGAGGAAAGCGGCAACCGGCGCATATGCGCCTCGTCTTCGGAGGAGAGCGTCGTCAGCCGCCGCAGAATGTCGCGGCAGCGTTCGCTCTGGCTTCGCAGCAGCATGACGTCCTCGCGGAAGCGATCATCGTCCTTGAGCTCGCGCTCCATTTCCTTGGCGACAACGCTGATCGTGGCAAGTGGCGTGCCGAGCTCATGAGCGGCGGCCGCAGCCAAGCCGTCGAGCTGCGAAAGATGCTTTTCCCGCTGCAGCACCAGTTCGGTCGCGGCCAGCGCATCGGCAAGCTGGCTCGCTTCCATCGAGACGCGATAGGCATAGAAGGCGGCAAAGGCCATCGTCGAGGCGATCGAACACCAGACGCCGAACTGCATGACAGTGTGGACGTTGATCTCGGCTCCGTCGAACCAGGGCAGCGGGAAAGGCGAGAAGGCAAGCACCGTAACGCAGACCATCGCAATACCGATCAATGCTGTGCTGTAGCGGATCGGCTGCGAGGCAAAGGAGATGATGACTGGCACGCAGACGAGTGCGGCGAAGGGATTGGCAAGGCCGCCGGTGATGAAGAGCAGCGCGCAGAGTTGCAGCAGGTCGAAGCCGAGCAGCGCGAAGGCGGCCGGCGGCCCCAGCCGATGGGTCGGCGGATAGCGGATCGTCAGATAGAAATTCACCCCGGCAAGAGCAGCGATCAGCGAAGAGCTGGCGATCAGCGGCAAGGGAAATTTCAGCCAGAAGGCCACTATGAACACTGTCAGCGCCTGGCCGCCAACGGCAAGCCAGCGCAGCCGCACCAGCGTCTGCAGACGCAGCCTGCGGCTGCTGTGCCTGTCTCCCAGCGTTTGGCTTTCCGTCTTGTCGATCACGCCGGGCTTGTCGATCATGCCGGGGCTCCTTGATGGTTCTCATGTACCACGTGGTTTTGCCCGTGTCGTCGGCAACGCTTCTTCCGGCCGTTCCGGCCAGGGATGGCGGGGATAGCGCCCGCGCATCTCGGCACGTACGTCCTTCCATGAGCCGGCCCAGAAGCCAGGCAGGTCGCGTGTCGTCTGGATCGGCCGATGCGCCGGCGACGTCAGCTCCAGGAGCAGCGGCAGGCGGCCTCCGGCGATCGCCGGGTGCTGCCGGAGCCCGAAAAGCTCTTGCACGCGGATCGTCAGGACCGGCTCCTCGCCCTCATATTGAATCGGATGCCTTTGGCCCGTCGGCGCCTCGAAATGCGTCGGGGCGAGCCGGCTAAGATCGCGCTGCAGCTCGTGCGGCACCAGCGACATCAGTCCGTTCGAAAGCCCTGCCGCGGAAATCTCCGAGAGGCTTCGGGCGTCTTCCTGGAAGGGAGCGAACCAGTCCTCCATTCGCGAAAGCAGAGCGGTGTCGCTGACGTCGGGCCAGGGGTCGCCGATCGTTCTGTGAAGGAACCCGATCCGCTCACGCAGCTGGATGGCGTCCTTCGAGAAGGCAAGTTGATCGAGCCCGATTTCGCGCACGCCTTCCATCAGCGCCCGGGTGACGGCCGCCCCCGAAGGACGCGGCAAGGGGGTCTCGTCGAAGACGATTGCGCCGAGCCGGGTTGCCCGCCGCGCCCGCACTTGTCGGCTCTGTCGGTCGAAGAATATCTGATCGTCGGTTTTGATTTCGCCGGGCAATTCGGCTTCGATATCGCCGCGCGTCACTTCGGCCGCCGCCAGGATCCGCGCCTGCGCCGCCCGGCCGGTGAGATCGGCGATCACAAGCATCTGGCTACCGGCGAGCCTCTCGGTCTCCGGCAGCTCGGCTCCCCGACCGTTCGCCATCACGAATCGCCCGCGCCCGCCCCGCTGAAGCGCGATTCGATCCGGGAAAGCGTGCAGCAGAAGCTGGCCCGCAAGCGCCGGCGCCGTTGCGGCAATCCTGTCGAGCCCGCTCGCCAACCGCGCCGCGAGCCGCCGCGAGGCTTCCGCTCTTTCGCCGCGCTCGGCCTTGAAGCGCCGCAGCCGCTCCTCGATATCAAGGCTCGTTCCGCCAAGTCCCTGTTCGGTCAGGAGCACGGCGATCGATGCCGCATCGCGTGCATGCCCCGATTCGCCCGTCGAGACGACCATCGCGGCAAGCCGTGGCGGCAGGGCGAGATCGCGCATCACCTTGCCGCGCGACGTCAACGCACCGTCCTTGTCGAGCGCGCCGAGCTGGCCAAGCAGAACCCGCGCTTCCTTAAGCGTCGTTTCCGGCGGTTGATCGACAAAGGCCAGCGACCGCGGATCCTGCACACCCCAGTGCGCGAGATCGAGCACCAGCCCGGAAAGATCGCTGGAAAGGATCTGCGGCGGCGTGAAGGCCGGCAGTGCCGCCGTCTGTCCCTGGTGCCACAGCCTGACGGCGATGCCCGGTGCCGTTCGCCCGGCGCGGCCAGCCCGCTGATCGGCGGAAGCGCGCGACACGCGCACCGTCTCGAGCCGCGTGATACCGGTCGATGCTTCGAATACCGGCAGGCGCTGCAACCCGCTGTCGATCACGATCCTCACGCCGTCGATGGTGATCGATGTTTCGGCAATCGACGTCGCGAGAACAATCTTGCGCGTGCCGGTGGGTGCCGGTCGGATCGCGGCATCCTGCTCCTTCTGGCCGAGGTTGCCATAGAGCGGCGCAATCAGCGTTTCGGGCCCGAATCGTCTCTGCAGCCGCTCCGCCGTCCGCGTGATTTCCGCCTGGCCGGGCAGGAAAGCGAGGATCGAGCCGGTTTCGTTGGCATGCGCCTCGATAATCGCCCGTGTCACGGCATCGTCGATGCGTTCGTTGCCCGGCCGGTCCTGGTAACGGATATCGATGGGAAAGCTGCGTCCCAGGCTTTCGATGACAGGTGGATCCTGGAGCAGGGCGGCCACACGTTCGACGTCGAGCGTCGCCGACATCACAAGGATACGCAGATCCTCGCGCAGGGCGGATTGGACGTCGAGCGCCAGCGCCAGCCCGAAATCGGCATCGAGCGAACGCTCGTGGAATTCGTCGAAGATCACGGCCGAGATTCCGGCAAGCTCCGGATCGTCGAGAACCATCCGGGCAAAAACCCCTTCCGTCACCACTTCAATCCGCGTCCCTGCCGATATCCTGTTGTCGAGGCGCATGCGGTAGCCGACTGTTTCGCCGACCTGCTCTCCAAGCAGCGATGCCATCCGGCTTGCCGCCGCTCGCGCTGCCAGACGCCGCGGCTCCAGCAGAATAATT
>NZ_CP071612.1:3860000-3952500 GCF_017357245.1 Rhizobium bangladeshense
ACCATTCGTAACCATACCAAGCGCCGCCTGCGAGAAGAGCAAGCACCACGATCGGCAGCACCGGACTGCGGCGCTTCTTCGCAGCCGCAGGAGCTGCGACCGAAGCCGGCGCCGACTGCGCGGGGGCAGACGGCTTCTCGCGTGCTTCAGCCGTCGGGGCCTCCGCAACGGCCGCGACCTTTGCCTCTTCGGCTTCGGCGTTTTCGCTGACGATACGCGCGACGCTGCTTTTCTGGTTGCTCGACATGGGCACTTACCGATCTTGGAGTAATTGATCGAACTGAACGGTTCGGTTCAGTTGACATAAACCTCTTTTGTCGTCATATCAAGATGGATAGAACCAATCGGTTCGATTTCTTTTAAGGTACAGGCGAAGCCGCAAAAACGGTTAAGGAGACATGACGCTGAAATCCGACAATGCCGCCGTCTTCAGCCCTCCTCCTGCTGGGGGCCGATTTGCCGCGGGCGAAGATCCAGCCAAGCGCCAGCAGATCCTCGATGGCGCCAAACGCGTCTTCATGAAAATGGGCTTCGATGCCGCCAGCATGAACGATGTGACGCGTGAGGCCGGCGTTTCCAAGGGGACGCTCTACGTCTACTTCACCAACAAGGAAGAGCTGTTTTCGGCAATGGTCGAGAACGAGCGCGCCGCCTTCGTGGCCGCAGTGCGCACGGCGCTCGCCGAGCATGACGATCCCGAATCCGGACTGTACGAATTCGGGATAAGCTTCGTCACCCACATGACCGACGAAAAGGTCATCACTGCAATGCGCACCGTTCTCGGCGTCCGAGACCGCATGCCGGCCCTCTGTCAGCGCTTCTTCAAGGGTCCGGTCAATCTGCGCACCATCATGCGCGATTTCCTGGAGCGCCACATCACCGAGGGCACACTCGAGATCGATGATATCGATCTCGCCGCCGGCCAGTTTCTCGATCTCGCCAGCGGCAGTTTCTTCAAGCTGCGCCTGTTCGGCAGCATGGAAGAACCGCCGAGCCGCGAAGAGATCGACCGGGTCATCCGGGGTGCGATCAGGGTCTTCATGGCAGCCTATGGCGCGCGCCGGCACGACACCGCCTGATACGTTTTCTTGACCGCTCCCTTGCATCGGCCAAAACTCCGCAAGAACGATCAAACCCGGCTTTCGGCTTTTCTCTAAGGAAGAAGCCGCAACCAGGGGAGTGAGAATGAGCGCCATCGCACGGGCGATCTGGTTCATAGAGAGCCATTTCGAAAGCGATATATCGCTGGAGGAGATATCGGAAGCAGCCGGATTGTCGCGCTACCATCTGTCGCGCGTCTTCGGGCTGGTCACCGGCCACTCGATCAGCGGCTATATCAGAGGGCGGCGCCTCAGCCGCGCCGTGCCCGCCTTGGTCGGCGGTTCATCTACCATTCTCGAGGTTGCGCTTTGCGCGGGCTACGGCTCGCACGAAGCTTTCACCCGTGCCTTCCGCGACCAGTTCGGCATGACGCCGGATGCGGTGCGCAAACAGGGGCACGCCCGCAATCTTGTCTTGATGGAGCCGATCAGAATGGACCCCGCCCACCTCAACGACCTCGAACCGCCCCGCTTCGAAAGCCTTCAGCCGATGCTCTTTGCCGGCCTGCAGGAGATTTATGCTCACGGCGACAATGCCGCCATTCCCTCCCTCTGGCAGAGGTTCAATGCCCATTTCGGCCATATCTCCAGCCAGAAGGGCAATGTCGCCTACGGCATCTGTACCCATATCAATGGTGAAGCAGAGAAATTCCGCTATATGGCCGCGGCCGAAATATCTAATACCGGCGACCTGCCGCCGCATTTTACGACGCTTAGGCTTCCGGGCCAGCGCTACGCTGTCTTCACCCATCGCGGCCATGTCTCCGGCATTTCCTCGACCATGAATCGGATTTTCGGCGCATGGTGGCCAACGTCGGGCCTGGAGCACGCTGACATGCCCGACATGTTCGAACGTTATGACGAACGTTTCGATCCCTATACCGGCGTGGGCGTCACTGAAATCTGGCTACCTATCAGGGAATAAAAGTCACATCGATTTCGTATATCCCCTTGCGGCGCTTGCGCAGCAGGCCGCGGACACTACATTGCGGGCGTCATCGGTGACGCAAGGGGATATAGACTAATGCAGGAAATTATGACGCTCATTCAGGATCCGGCGGCCTGGGTGGCGCTCATCACGCTGGTGGTGATGGAAGTCGTTCTCGGCATCGACAACCTGATCTTCATTTCCATTCTCACAAACAAGCTGCCCCCCGAGCACCGGGAGAAGGCCCGCAAGATTGGTATCGGTCTGGCCCTCATCATGCGCCTGGCGCTGCTCGGCACCGTCGCTTGGATCGTGCAACTGACCGAACCGCTGTTCGAAGCTTTCGGACACGGCTTCTCCTGGAAGGATCTGATCCTGATCGCCGGCGGCCTGTTCCTCGTCTGGAAGGCGACCAAGGAAATTCACCACACGGTCGATCCGGTCGATCATCAGGAGGATTTCATTGCGACATCCGTCACGACAGGTTTCGCATCAGCCATCGGCCAGATCCTGTTGCTAGACTTGGTCTTCTCCGTCGACAGCATCATCACCGCCGTCGGCATGACGCCGCACCTGCCGATCATGGTGATCGCCGTCATCGCCGCCGTTACCGTCATGCTGGTCGCGGCGACTCCGCTCGCCAACTTCATCGAGAAGAACCCGACGATCGTCATGCTGGCGCTCGCCTTCCTGCTGATGATCGGCACGACTCTGATCGCCGAAGGCATGGGCTTCCACGTACCGAAGGGTTACGTCTACGCCGCCATGGCCTTCTCGGCGCTGGTCGAGGTGCTGAACATGTTCGCGCGCAACGCCCGCAAGCGCAAACGCGAAGGCGCGCATTGAGGCTGATACGGGAGGGCGCGCGGGCAACCGGCGCGCCCCTCTCCGGACCGGGAAGCCGTTGCGGACGTGGTTTTCCTTGACGCGCTCGGTTGAATATGGCCTAAGGCCAGCCGAACGGACGATCGGCGGATGGTGCGGGCGCATGCCCTTTTTTTCGGCCGGTTTGCCGAAGATATCTGCATCCTTCCGCCGAACGTCGCTTTCCCGTGAAAGCCGTCCGGCATTCATTGACGGGCACACACAATGACAGTTTCCGGGACAGCTTCCGGTGTCCGCGTCCGCATCGCTCCCTCGCCGACCGGCGAGCCGCATGTCGGCACCGCTTACATCGCTCTCTTCAACTACCTCTTCGCCAAGAAGCACGGTGGCGAGTTCATCCTGCGCATCGAGGATACCGATGCGACGCGCTCGACTCCGGAATTCGAGACGAAGGTGCTGGACGCGCTGAAATGGTGCGGACTGGAATGGAAGGAAGGCCCCGATATCGGCGGCCCCTACGGCCCCTATCGCCAGTCCGACCGCAAGCCGATGTACCAGCCCTACGCCCAGGAATTGCTGGACAAGGGCCATGCCTTCCGCTGTTTCTGCACGCCGGCGCGGCTGGAGCAGATGCGCGATGCGCAGCGCGCCGCCGGGAAGCCGCCGAAATACGACGGTCTCTGCCTGAGCCTCACGGCCGAGGAAGTCACCTCGCGCATGGCGGCTGGCGAAACGACTGTCATCCGCATGAAGATACCGACCGAAGGCTCCTGCGACTTCACCGATGGCGTCTACGGCGATGTCTCCATTCCATGGGATTCCGTCGACATGCAGGTCCTGATCAAGGCCGACGGCATGCCGACCTATCATATGGCCAACGTCATCGACGACCATCTGATGAAGATCACCCACGTGGCGCGCGGCGAGGAATGGTTGGCTTCTGTGCCGAAGCACATCCTGCTCTATCGCTATTTCGGCTGGGATCAGCCGGTCTTCATGCATCTGTCGCTGATGCGCAACGCCGACAAGTCGAAGCTATCGAAGCGCAAGAACCCGACCTCGATCTCCTATTACTCGGCGCTCGGCTATATCCCCGAAGCGCTGATGAATTTCCTCGGCCTGTTCTTCATGCAGATCGCCGAGGGCGAAGAGCTTCTGACGATGGATGAGCTCTCCGAAAAATTCGACCCGGACAATCTCTCCAAGGCCGGCGCAATCTTCGATATCCAGAAGCTTGATTGGCTGAACGGCCGCTGGATCCGCGAGAAACTTTCCGAAGAGGAATTTCAGGCGCGCGTGCTGACCTGGGCGATGGAAAACGACCGCCTGATGGCGGGCCTGCGCCTATCGCAGACGCGCATTTCCAAGCTCGGCGAATTGCCCGATCTCGCCGGCTTCCTGCTGAAGTCCGATCTCGGCCTGCAGCCTTCCGACTTCGCTAAGATCAAGTCGCCGCCGGAAGAGATCCTGGAGATCCTCAACACCGTCCAGCCGGATCTCGAAAAGATCCTCGAATGGAACGTCGAGACGATCGAGGCGGAACTGCGCGCGATCTCCGACCGCATGGGCAAGAAGCTGAAGGTCGTGGTCTCGCCGCTCTTCGTCGCCGTCTCCGGCTCGTCGCGCTCCCTGCCGCTCTTCGATTCCATGGCAATCCTCGGACGCTCCGTCGTGCGACAGCGTCTGAAGCTCGCCGCCCAGGCGGTCGCAGCCCTCGTCGGCTCGAAGTAAGAATAGTCAGAGGATTTCGACAGTGGCTGACAACAAGACCGAAAACACCCTCTCCTCCGACGCGACCGAGGTGCGCGCCCAAAAGCTGAAGCTGTTGCGCGATCAGATCGGCGACGTCTATCCGGCGCATTTCCACCGGACGCTGACCAATGCCGAACTGAGCGCCAAGTATGAATCTCTGGGAGCCGACGTCGAGACAAAGGACGTCGTGACGGTCGCCGGCCGCGTCTACTCCTCGCGCAACTCGGGCATGTTCATGGATCTCCGTGATGCATCCGGGAAGATCCAGATCTTCTCGCACAAGGATGTGACGAGCGAGGAAGCCCGCGCCCTGCTGCCGATGATCGATATCGGCGACATCATCGGCGTCACCGGCATCGTGCGCCGCACCAAGCGCGGCGAACTGACGATCAACGCGCAGAAGATCGAAATGCTGACGAAGTCGCTGCTGCCGATGCCCGAGAAGTGGCACGGCCTCTCCGACATCGAACTGCGTTATCGCAAGCGCCATCTCGACATCATGACCAACGAGGATTCGAAGCTGCGCTTCCAGCAGCGCTCGAAGATCGTCTCCGGCATCCGCCGCTTCATGGAAAATGACGGCTTCATGGAAGTCGAGACGCCGATGCTGCATTCGGTCTATGGCGGCGCCACTGCCGAGCCGTTCAAGACGCATCACAACACGCTGAAGCTCGACATGTACCTGCGCATCGCGCCGGAACTATTCCTGAAGCGAACGCTGGTCTCGGGCCTCACCGACAAGGTCTTCGAAATCAACCGAAATTTCCGCAACGAAGGCGTCTCCACCCGGCACAATCCCGAATTCACGATGATGGAGTGTTACTGGGCCTATGCCGATTACGAGGACATGATGGACCTCGTCGAACGGCTGTTCGAGACCTTGGCGCTCTCCATTCACGGCACGACGGAATTCGACTTCGTCGACAAGCGGTTGTCCTTCAAGGGACCGTTCAAGCGCGTGCCGATGCCGGATGCCGTCAAGGAAGCGACCGGTATCGATTTCCTCGCCATCAAGACCGATGAAGAAGCCCGCGCCGCCGCCAAGGCCGCTGGATTCGCGGTCGAGAAGGACTGGACCTGGGGCGAATGCCTTGCCTTCATCTTCGAGGAAAAGGTCGAAGCCACGCTGATCCAGCCTGCCCACGTCACGCATTTCCCGAAGGACATCTCGCCCTTTGCAAAGGAAGTGCCGGGCGAGCCGCGGCTTGTCGAACGCTTCGAGACCTATTGCAACGCCTGGGAACTCGGCAACGCCTTCTCGGAACTCAATGATCCCGAGGAACAGCGCCGCCGAATGGTCGAGCAGCTGGAACAGGCGCATGCCCGCGGCGAAAAGGAAAAGCAGCTGGACGACGAATTCCTCGACGCGATCGACCAGGGCATGCCGCCGGCCGGCGGCCTCGGCATCGGCGTCGACCGCCTGATCATGCTTCTGACCAACGCGCCGTCGATCCGCGACGTCATCCTCTTCCCGGCCCGCCGCAGCAAAGCCGACTGAGGGAAAAACGCATAAGAAACGAAAGCGGAATGCCGCCCGGCGCTCCGCTTTTTCATGCTGGCAAGATCAATTCCAGGAAAAGTGCGAAGCGGTTTTCCGTAGGCAATTGCGTAAATGCAAAATTCAGCAAGTCAATGCGCCTTCGGGGCTTCCTCCGGCGGCTCTTCGGCCGGCGCCTCGGCGACCACGTCGGCGCCCTCATTCTCTGCAGCGGGCGCGGCTTCACTTTCGGCGGCCGGTGCTGTGCCATGTCCGCCGCCTGCGTCCGTCTTGCCCTTTTCATCGTGCTTGGTCGAGGCGACGGCGACCGGGTCGACACAATCTTCGGGATCCTTGAACGAGGCGCTGATCATGGCGATCTCATCGGCCGGCAGCTCGATGCGCTCGCCGAAGAACAATCCATTTTCGCTGGCCTTGCCGTCATAGTAGCGCGCCGTAAAACGCTTGTCGTCCAGGCCGGGAATGGCCTTGTCGGGGTGCGGAATGAAGACGACATCGGCGCCAATCGCCCGGCCGCGAATATCGGCGCGCAGCGTCGGGCCATTCTCATCAAGCACCACCACCTGTACCAGATCCGGTTTCTGCGCGGCGTAGACGGCCTGGGCAACACGGAGTGCGGTCCTGACCCGCGTCACGCCATCGGTCGGTTCGGTCTTGATGTACTTCCGCACCCAGAGATGATCCTGCTTCCTGATCGTCACGAGGTTGACGTCGCTGCATTCGAGCCCACCGCCACCGGAGACGCCGACCAGCCTGTCCTTACCGACATAAATCGCCGCACCGCCGGAAACGCCCGCCAGAAGCGCGACTCCGCCGATGATGATTGCCAATTTCCGGGAAGGCCGGAATATGCGCAGTAAGGCCTTCACGCCAACTGCTCCGCCATTTCAAACTCCAACGCAGGACAGGTGCTGGGAATGCTAGGGAAATGACGTTTCCGAAAGTTTAAGTGAACATGCAAAGCCTGCCCCGTTTTGAAAAAAACCAAAAAAGGTCCGTCTTTTCCAGCCGCTTGCCACGGCGCATCGCGCCATGCTCTATAAGCCCATGGCCTTCACGCTCCGCCAGGTCCAATATTTCGTGGCCGTCGCAGAACAGGGTTCAGTGACGCGAGCCGCGCAGAACCTTTCGATCTCGCAATCCTCAGTGACCGAAGCGCTGAAGGAGCTGGAAACCGACCTTGGCGTCGAGCTTTTCGAGCGCCATCCGCGTGGCCTGACCATCACCCACAACGGACATCAGTTCCTCCGTCACGCGACCAAGATTCTCGCCTCCGTCTCCGATGCGCGAACCAGCTTCTCCGGCCAGCAGAGTGCCCTCTCCGGCACCTTGAACATCGGCGTTACCTCGCTTGTCGCCGGCTACGTCCTCTCCGATCTGCTGGCGCGATACCGGCGCGCCTGTCCGGGCATTGAGGTCAGCGCCATTGAGGACAATGGCGGCTACCTTGAACACCTGCTGGTCGGCGGCGAGCTCGACGTGGCCGTCATGGTGATATCAAACCTGCGCGACCGCATGGCGCTGCAGGCGGAGATCCTCGAAACCTCGCCCTATCGGCTATGGCTGCCCATGGGCCATCCGCTGGTGTCGGCCGACATCATCTCGGTCGCCGATATCGCTCGTGAACCGCTGATCATGCTGACGGTCGACGAAATCGAAGAGAACACCGGCAAGCTGCTATCGGCGCTCGGCGCCCGCCCGCATGTCGCCTTCCGCACCCGCTCGGTCGAAGCGGTGCGCAGCTTGGTTGCGACAGGTGCCGGCGTCGCACTGCTTCCCGATCTCGTCTATCGACCCTGGTCGCTCGAAGGCGACCGCATCGAGAGCCGCGACGTCTCCGGCTCGCTGCCGGTCGTGCAGGTCGGGATGGTCTGGCGCAAGGGCTCCAGCCTGCCGCAGGCGGCCCGCGATTTCGTCGGCATCGCCGAAAGCATGCGCTCCGGCCGCATCAGGTGATATCGGAATTTCCGATACCGCCTTTCTGATAAATGAATTTGCGAAAGCGGCATTTTCGCGTCACCTTTTCATCCGGGAACGAACGGCCACAGAAAGTGGCACCAAACCGGGAGACGGATGATGAAGAATCTCTTGAAATCCTGCACGGCAGCGCTCGCCTGCCTCAGCTTCGCGACACAGGGGGTCGCCGCCGAACCGCTGAAGGCCTTGGGTAAGGGCGAAGGCGCGGTCAGCATCGTCGCCTGGGCCGGCTACATCGAGCGCGGTGAAACCGACAAGAATTACGATTGGGTCACCGGCTTCGAAAAGGAGACGGGCTGCAAAGTCTCCGTCAAGACTGCCGCCACTTCCGATGAAATGGTGTCGCTGATGAACGAAGGTGGCTTCGATCTCGTCACCGCATCCGGCGACGCATCGCTGCGCCTCATCGCGGGCAAGCGCGTCCAGCCGATCAATACCGATCTGATTCCGAGCTTCAAGAATGTCGACAAGCGCCTGCAGGACGGCCCGTGGTATACGGTCGGCGGCGCACATTACGGCGTGCCCTATCTCTGGGGGCCGAACGTCCTGATGTATAATACCGACGCCTTCAAAGACAAGGCACCGACCAGTTGGGGTGTCGTCTTCGAGGAGCAGACCCTGCCCGACGGCAAGTCGAACAAGGGCCGCGTCCAGGCCTATGACGGCGCGATCTATATCGCCGATGCGGCGATGTATCTGATGGCCCATAAGCCGGATCTCGGCATCAAGGATCCCTATGAACTGACCGAAGACCAGTACAAGGCCGCTCTGGACCTGCTGCGCGGCCAGCGCAAGCTCGTCTCGCGTTACTGGCACGACGCGATGATCCAGATCGACGACTTCAAGAACGAAGGCGTCGTCGCCTCCGGTTCCTGGCCCTTCCAGGTCAACCTGCTGCAGGCCGACAAGCAGAAGATCGCCTCCACGTTCCCGGAAGAAGGCGTCACCGGCTGGGCCGACACGACAATGCTGCACGCCGACAGCGAACACCCGAATTGCGCCTATATGTGGATGGAACATTCGTTGCAGGCCAAGGTCCAGGGCGACGCCGCCGCCTGGTTCGGCGCCGTGCCCTCCGTTCCCGCCGCCTGCAAGGGTAACGAGCTGATGGGCGATGCCGGCTGCGCCACCAACGGCTTCGATCATTTCGACAAGATCAAGTTCTGGAAAACCCCGGTCGCCAAATGCGCGACGCAGAGCGAATGCGTTCCCTATCATCGCTGGGTGTCGGATTATATCGGCGTGATCGGCGGAAGGTAGTTGCGTCACAGCCCCTCACCCTAACCCTCTCCCAGCCTGCGGGGAGAGGGACGTGCCCCGCGACAAGCTGGTGAGCGAAAGCAGCGCTCTGTGTCCCCTTCTCCCCACGCGGGGGTCCGAAGGACGGGTCGAGACCCGTGGCTCGACTCCGGTCGGTGCCCGGCAGGGCAAATGAGGGGCTTACACGGCAGAAGATAGCTATCCTGGAGTCTCCCAATGACGTCAGCCGTCCGTTTCCAGCAGGTATCGCGCCATTTCGGCCAGGTTCGCGCCGTCGACGGCGTCGATCTGGAGATCGCGCCAGGCGAGTTCTTCGCCATGCTCGGACCGTCCGGTTCCGGGAAGACGACGTGTCTCAGACTGATCGCCGGCTTCGAGCAGCCGACGGGGGGCCGCATTCAGATCTTCGGCGAGACTGCCGACGGCGTTCCGCCCTATCGGCGCAACGTCAACACCGTTTTCCAGGACTATGCGCTCTTCCCGCATCTCAACATTATCGACAACGTGGCCTACGGACTGATGGTCAAGGGCGTCGGCAAGGCCGAGCGGACGAAGGCGGCGGGCGACGCACTCGAGCTCGTCAAGCTGCCGGGTTATGGCGCCCGCCGGCCCGGTCAGCTCTCCGGCGGCCAGCGGCAGCGCGTGGCGCTTGCCCGCGCCCTCGTCAACAAGCCGAAAGTGCTGCTTCTCGACGAGCCGCTTGGCGCGCTTGACCTGAAGCTGCGCGAACAGATGCAGGAGGAACTGAAGAGCCTGCAGCGCGCGCTCGGCATCACCTTCGTCTTCGTGACGCATGACCAGGGCGAAGCGCTGTCCATGGCCGATCGCGTCGCCGTCTTCAACAATGGCAACATCGTCCAGCACGGCACGCCGCAGGAAATTTATCGCTGCCCGAGGACCCGCTTCGTCGCCGATTTCGTCGGCTCGTCCAACGTAATCGCGCCTGATCTGATGGCAGCGCTCGGCGGAGAGAAGCGCTGGGCAAGCCTGCGCCCCGAGGCGATCCGGCTGGCAAGCGACGGCGTCGAGGCGAAGGTCGAAAATGCTAGCTTCCTCGGTGCGGCGACCCGTCTCAGCGTCGACCTCAGAGGCAGCCGCCTGCATGTCACCCTGCCGGCCGGCGCGCCTGTGCCGGATGTCGGCGCCGGCATCCGCCTCGCCTGGCAGCCCGCCGATATCCACTATATGGACGATGCGGCATGACGGCTCTCATCATGTCCGACGGCAAGACATCGATCCTTCCGGGACGCAGCGGCGTCTTCGGCCTGATGTCAGACGCCCTCTGGCGACACCCGAAGCTCTTGCTGTTCCTGATGCTGACTCCGCCCCTGCTCTGGCTCGGCATCATCTATATCGGCTCGCTGGTCGCCCTGCTCTTGCAGAGCTTCTTCTCGATCGATGATTTCTCGGGACTGGTGAACTACGAATTCACGCTGTCGACCTACGCCCAGCTTCTAAGCCCGACGAACTTCGACATTATTATGCGTACGGTCGTGATGGCCGCACTGGTCACCGTCGCCTCCGCATTCGTCGCCTTTCCGATCGCCTACTACGCCGCCCGTTACGCCCAGGGAAAGTGGAAGGCGCTCTTCTATCTTGGCGTCATGCTGCCGCTCTGGTCGAGCTACCTCGTCAAGATCTACGCCTGGAAGCTGATCCTCGCCAAGGAAGGCATTCTTACCTGGATCTTCGAGAAGCTCCATCTCGCCTGGCTGCTGGACAGCGTGCTGGACCTGCCGGTTATCGGCGGCAATTCGCTTTCGGTAAGCTACCTCGGCACCTTCATCGTCTTCGTCTACGTGTGGCTGCCCTATATGATCCTGCCGACGCAGGCGGCGCTCGAGCGTGTGCCCGGTAACCTGATCGAAGCGTCGGCGGATCTCGGCGCCACACCGCGCCAGACCTTCCGCACTGTGCTGCTGCCTTTGGCGCTGCCAGGTATAGTCGCGGGTTCGATCTTCACCTTCTCGCTGACATTGGGCGATTACATCATTCCGCAGATCATCGGGTCGTCCAGGCTCTTCATCGGCCAGGCCGTCTATGCCCAACAGGGAACGGCCGGCAACGTGCCGCTGGCGGCGGCTTTTTCGGTCGTGCCGATCGTCATCATGGCGCTCTATCTGTGGCTCGCCAAGAAACAGGGAGCCTTCGATGCGCTCTGATCGCAACACAGCGCCGCTGCTCCTGAAGATCGCCGCTGCAGTCGGACTGCTCTTCCTGCATCTGCCGATCCTCTTGATCTTCGTCTATGCCTTCACGACCGAGGAAAAGAGCTATCAGTGGCCGCCGCCCGGGCTGACGCTGCAATGGTTCGCGGTCGCATGGGACCGGCCTGACGTCTGGTCGGCGCTGGGCCTCTCCCTGCAGGTCGCCGTCATCGCAACCGCTATCGCGCTTGTTCTCGGCACGCTCTGCGCGGCAGCCGTCAGCCAGACGAAATTCTTCGGCCGCGAGGCGATCTCGCTGCTGGTCATCCTGCCGATCGCCCTTCCGGGCATCATCACCGGTATTGCGCTGCGGTCGGCGTTCAGCCTTTTCGACATCCCATTTTCCGTCTGGACCATCGTGCTCGGCCACGCCACCTTCTGCGTGGTCGTCGTCTACAACAACGCCGTCGCCCGCTTCCGCCGCACCTCGAGCTCGCTGATCGAAGCCTCCATGGATCTCGGCGCCGATGGCTTCCAGACCTTCCGCCATGTCATCCTGCCGAACATCGGCACCGCTCTTCTGGCCGGCGGCATGCTCGCTTTTGCCCTGTCATTCGACGAGGTCATCGTCACCACCTTCACCGGCGGCCAGCAATCGACCCTGCCGATCTGGATGCTCGAAGAACTCATCCGCCCGCGCCAGCGCCCCGTCACCAACGTGGTGGCCATGGTCGTGGTGCTCGTCACCTTCCTGCCGATCCTGGCAGCCTTTTACCTCACCCGCGACGGCGACCAGATCGCCGGCGCCGGCAAATAACAGGGAGAACATCATGGATACAAAAATGCTGATCGGTTCCCGCTTCGAAAAAGGCACGGAGACGGAGGAGCACATCCTGAACCCGAAGACCGGCGAGACAGTGATCGATCTTCCCGAGGCCTCGCTTTCCCAGATAGACGCCGCCGTCGATGCCGCCGAAAAAGCCTTCGCGAGCTGGTCGCAGACGACGCCTTCCGAGCGCTCCGGTTATCTGCTGAAGATCGCCGACGCCATCGAGAAGGACGCCGCAGGTTTCGCAGCGCTGGAGGCGCTGAACTGCGGCAAGCCGATCAATTCTGTGCTGAACGACGAAATCCCGGCGATCGTCGATTGTTATCGCTTCTTCGCAGGCGCGGTGCGCAATCTGCATGGACCGGCCGCCGGCGAATATCTGCCCGGTCATACCTCGATGATCCGCCGCGATCCGATCGGCGTCGTTGGCTCGATCGCGCCATGGAACTATCCGCTGATGATGATGGCTTGGAAGCTTGCGCCGGCAATTGCCGGCGGCAATACCGTCGTCTTCAAGCCGTCCGAGCAGACGCCGCTGACGGCGCTGAAGATGGCGAAGCTGCTCTCCGACATCCTTCCCGAAGGCGTCGTCAACGTCATTCTTGGCCGCGGCGAAAGCGTCGGCAACGCCCTGATCAATCACGCCAAGATCGGCATGATCTCGATCACAGGCGATGTCGCGACCGGCAAGAAGGTGCTGCAGGCCGCCGCCAAGACGGTCAAACGCACCCATCTCGAACTCGGCGGCAAGGCCCCTGTCATCGTCTTCGACGATGCCGATATAGATGCCGTCGTGTCGGGCATCCGCACCTTCGGCTATTACAATGCCGGCCAGGATTGCACCGCCGCCTGCCGCATCTATGCCGACGCCAGGGTCTACGACAATTTCGTCGCCGATCTCTCGTCTGCTGTCGCCAGCATCCGCTTCAACCAGTCTGACGATACCGAAAACGAGATCGGGCCGCTGATTTCCAGGCGCCAGCGCGACCGCGTCGAAAGCTTCGTCGCCCGCGCTTCCGAGCACAAGCACATGGAAATCACCACCGGCGGCAAGGTCTCCGGCGATAAGGGCTTCTTCTTCACTCCGACTGTCATTGCTGGTGCCCTGCAGGACGACGAGATCGTCCGCCGCGAGGTCTTCGGCCCGGTCGTCTCGGTCACCCGTTTCTCCGACGCCGAGGATGCCATCGCCTGGGCGAACGACAGCGATTACGGTCTCGCCTCTTCGGTCTGGACCAGGGATATCGGCCGCGGCATGAAGACCGCCGCCCGGCTGCAATATGGCTGCACCTGGATCAATACGCATTTCATGCTGGTCAACGAGATGCCGCATGGCGGCCTCAAACAATCAGGTTACGGCAAGGACATGTCGGTCTACGCGCTGGAGGATTATACCGCCGTTCGCCATGTGATGATCAATCACGGCTGACGGTGAACCCGGCAAGGATATAGCAGCGACCCCGACAGCAGAGAACACCATCCGTTTCGCGCGACGCGGAACATTTTCCCGGTTGCCGCGTCTTTTCAGGCAAACGCAAAGGATGATGTCATGCTGAAATGGGCTCTGATATTCTTCGTTATTTCGATCATCGCCGGCTTCTTTGGCTTCTCCGGCGTCTCAGCCGCCACCGCGACCATCGCCCGGGTGCTCTTCGGTATCGCGCTGGTGATCTTCCTGATCTTCCTGGTTCTGGCACTGCTGGCCGGCCAGGCGGTCTTGTGAACGGTTCGGACGCCAGCTGAGACCGTCGAATGCGGACGGATGCGTCACATCATGGCCCTCAGCCAGGGAGGAACGCCTCGAGTCCGCCTTTTCAGCAGATTGTCGACCGATATCGATCCGGCACCGGTAGCCACCAGGACGAACATGCCGCCGGCAATCGCCAGATCCTTCTCGAAATGCAGGAGCTCGTTTTGACTGGCAAAGTTCGTGTGGAAGAGCAAAGCGGTCGCCAGGCAGAAGAGCGCCAGCGCCGCGGCTCCGAGCCTGCCGAGGAAACCAGTCGCGACGGAAGCGCCGGCGCCGAGCTGAAGGGCGATGGTAGCGAAGGCTACCGGCGCCGACAGTCCCAATTTCGCGAAGGTGTCGATGGTCGCCGCGAGATCCGCCGCAAGTGACCAGCCTTCGTGCAGGAAGATCAGCGACAGCAAAAGCCTGCCGAGGAGCAGGACAAGATCGGCCGGTCGGTACCTGCTTGCGGCGCTTTCCATGATAGCCTCCTGCCCAGAGCAGATAGTCCGCCTGCCCTGCTGCTGCCTCGATCTCCCGCCCGTGCTGCCTTGGATGCGTGCGATGCTCGAATTCTCCAGATCGCCCGGGGCACGGCCTATTATAGCAAACTCGCCCCGACATTGATCGCCAATGCCAGAATTGTCGTATTGAACAGGAACGACAGCACAGCGTGCAGCAGCGTCAGCTTGCGCATGCTGGTCGAACTGACCGCGACATCCGCCGTCTGCGCGGCAACACCGATGGTGAAGGAGAAATAGAGGAAATCCCAATATCTGGGCTCGTCGATTCCGTCGGGGAATTTCAGGCCGCCCTCATCGTCCGCCCCGCCGTAGAAATAATGAGCATAATGGATGGTGAAGAGCGTGTGCAGGAAGACCCAGGAGATCAAGATCGTCAGCACCGCGCCACCGGCCCGGACCAGCGCGACATCGGGCGTCGCCTCTTTGATCGAATGCAGCTCGAGGCCGATGCCGGCGATGCTCGCAAGCGCCGCGCCGATCGAAAGAGCCAGCAAGACCGTGTCGGAAAAATCGAGGTCCTCAGAGCGCTTCCGGATGCTCTCGACCGTCGCCCGCAGCATCTTGCGCCAGCTGAGCGCGATGAAGACGCCGGCGCTGGCGTTCCATCCGAACAGCACGTTGCGGGCGCTGACTTCCCGCGAGGTCACGGCCAGGAAGACTGCCAAGCCGACAAGGGCGGCGATGATGAAGCTTGCATGTCGGGAGGAAAGCACCGCCAGAGACGTTGTCCGTTCCTCCTCCATCTTCGCCTCCGGCCGCATAGGTCTTTGATAACAGCATGAAAAAGGCGCGGTTGCCAGTAGGCCACCGCGCCTGCGATCCTTTGCCGTACCCTATCAGGCCGCGGCGAGCTGCAATTCCTTTTGCACCATGCTGCGCAGCGTCCCCAAGTCCTTGGCGAAAGCGCGGATACCTTCGGCGAGCTTTTCGGTCGCCATCGCGTCTTCGTTCATCATCCAGCGGAAGGTCTTTTCGTCGACGGCGATTTTCGCGGCCGGCTTGACCGTTTCAGGCGACAACTTGCGCTCGAGCTTGCCCAGGTCATTCGACAGCTCGTCGAGCAGGTTCGGAGCGATGGTCAGGCGGTCGCAGCCGGCCAGCGCTTCGATTTCGCCGGTATTGCGGAAGGATGCGCCCATGACAACCGTCTTGATGTCATTGGCTTTGTAGTAATTGTAGATTTCACGGACGGACAGGACGCCCGGATCTTCCTCGGCGGTGAAATCCTTGCCCGTCGATTTCTTGTACCAGTCGAGGATACGGCCGACGAAAGGCGAGATCAGGAAAACCTTGGCATCGGCGCAGGCGATCGCCTGTGCCTTGGAGAAGAGCAGCGTCAGATTGCAGTCAATGCCTTCCTTCTGCAGGATTTCCGCTGCGCGAATACCTTCCCAAGTGGAGGCCAGCTTGATGAGGATACGGTCTTTCTCGATGCCGCGTTCCTTGTAGGCGGCAATGATGCTGCGTGCCTTGTTCAGCGATGCTTCTGTATCGAAGGACAGGTCGGCATCGACTTCCGTCGAAACGCGGCCGGGAACGAGCTTCACCAGGGCAGCGCCGACGGAGATGGCAAGGCGGTCGGCAACGGCTGCAGCAGCGACATTTGCATCGCCGCCGAGCTTCTTGCCCCAGGCGATCGCTTCCTTCATGTCGTCGGCGAACATTTCGGTGCCGAGCGCCTTGAGAACGATGGATGGGTTGGTCGTGCAATCAACCGGCTTCAGGCGGGCGACCGCCTGAATATCGCCGGTATCGGCGACGACGGTGGTAATCTCGCGGAGTTGGTCAAGCTTGGATGTCATGGTTGGTGATCCTTATTGAATTCAGAGCGGACCGGCGCGACTTCCGCCCGGCAAAGAGATGATCTTGGGACAGATGGTTTGCATGCTGCAGGCGAATATACGCGCTTCCGTCACGGATGATTCATAAACGTGAGGGACAGTCGACGTGTTCCGGCCCGGTGTGAACGGCTGCTCGAACGCAGGCAATATCGCCTGCGGCGCAAAGGCCGGTCGTGACTTTCGGCATGCCCGCACTATGTCCTCCTCGGACGGACAGGAACGACTTCATGTCGCGAGGACTATCAACGCGCAGCCTAGGAAAAGTCAAGGACATTTGTGCATTTCAGTTGACATAAGTGTCACGCCCGTCATTATCCCAACAGCAAGCGCACAGGCGCAGCCTTTCGCCACCAGGGGTTTAGGCGAAAATCCTGCGGGAGGAGACGTGGTCAAGCTCAAACGCGGCACCCATACCGCCTATTCCGAGGCCTCCTCGCTGCGACTGAGGGCCGCATGGCTCTACTACAATGAGGGCCTGACCCAGAAGGACGTCGCCGAACAGCTGGGCATCAGCCGGACGACGGTGATCCGGCTGCTCGACGAGTCGATGAAGCGCAGCGAAGTCCAGATCTGGATCAACGATTCGATCGGTGATTGCGTCGAGCTTTCGGTCAAGCTGGAGCGTGCCTATGGCCTCGACGAGGCGATCGTCGTGCCTGCGCCGGTTCATTGCGACGTCGATTCGCTGGCAAAGAATGTCGGTCTGGCGCTCGGCCAGTTCCTCTCAGAAGCCATCCCCGACGACTATACGATCGGTGTCGGCTGGGGCCGCACCATGACCGCCTCGCTAGCGAGCTTCCGGCCGCCACGCCGCGCCAATTGTAAGGTCGTCTCGCTGCTCGGCGGCATCGTTGCCGTGCACCAGACGAACCCGATCGATTACACTTGGCGGCTGGCAAATCAGCTCGGCGCCGAATGTTATATGTTCCTGGCGCCGCTTCTCGTCGATTCCGTCGAGACCAAACGCAATCTGATCGACAAATGCGGGTTGGACACGATCTACCGTCTCGCCGAGAATCTCGATCTCGCCATCGTCAGTTGTGGTGATATCGGGCCGCACTCGACCTCGCTATCGGAAGGATGGATATCGAAGGCCGAGCTGCAGGAACTGATCAATGCCGGCTGCGTCTGCGACACCATGTTCAACTTTCTCGACAAGGACGGCCATTCGGTCGACCACTCGATCAACCAGCGCGTGATGTCGGTGGATCTCGACATGCTGAAGGAGGCCAAGCACATCGTGCTTTCCTCGGGCGGCGCCCACCGGGCCACCGCCATCCGCGCTACGATCAAGCGCATCGGCTGCAACACCCTGATCACCGATGAAGGCGCGGCGCAAGCATTGCTTGATCTGGCCGAAGAGGCCCGAAGCGCGCCGTGAGCTTTCAATTTGGCTTGCCGCGCTTCATGCCGTGCTTTTTAGCACGGCTTACTTTACGCATGCGCCGATTCCCAACCAAGCATCGCCCGTTTGCGGGTGAGGCCCCAGTGGTAACCCGTCAGCGCACCGTTTTTGCCGAGCGCCCGGTGGCAAGGCACTACGAAGGAGATCGGATTTGCGCCCACCGCCGCCCCCACGGCCCGCTGCGCCGACGGCCGGCCGATTTCGTTGGCGATGTCGGAATAGGTGACCGCCCTGCCGAAGGGTATCTTCAGCAGGCTCTGCCAGACACGCACCTGGAAGTCTGTGCCGATCAGCACGACGCGCAGCGGCTGCTCGGAAGACCATTTCCCGGGTTCGAAGATGCGGGCGGCATAGGGCATCGTCGCCTGCAGGTCTTCAATATATTCGGCATTCGGCCAGCGGCAGGTCATGTCCTCGAGGCAAGCCCGTTCCCCGCCGGAATCGCTGAAGGCAAGGCCGGCAAGACCGCGATCGGTCACCATGATCAGCGCCACGCCGAAGGGGCAGATGTGGAAGCCGTAGCGGATGATGAGGCCGCCGCCTTTCGCCTTCCATTCGCCGGGTGACATCGCTTCGTGGGTAACGAAAAGGTCGTGCAGGCGGCTCGGCCCGGAGAGGCCGACTTCGATCGACGTCTCGAGCAACGGCATATCTTCCTTGCGCAGCAGCCGCTTGGCGTGGTCGAGCGTCACCGCCTGCAGGAAACCTTTTGGCGAGAGGCCGGCCCAGCGGGTAAAGGTCTTCTGCAGCTGCGTCGGCGACTGGTTGAGCCGCGCGGCGATCGCCTCCAGCGACGGCTGGTCGCGGTAATCCTCGGTGATGAGTTCGATGACCCGACGGACGATGTCGTAATCAGGGCCGTCAGGCGTGATGTCGGTCTGCGGGTTCGCAATCATGTCCATGGTCTTTCTCCTTGCAGCAAGGAGATAATCAATAGGCGGGGGGTAAGCCACCCGATTCTTGCGCGTTCGCCTGATGCGCTCAGATACGCTGCCTGACGGTGGCGAGCGCACCTTTGAAGGCCTTGGCGAAGCTCTCGCGATCGTCAGGATTGAGGAAGGAACCAATATCCGTACGGCGGCCCTCGCCGAAAATATGCATGGAGAGGATGCCGATCTCCTGGTGCCTGCGAACGAGGAAACGCGCCCAGAAGGGATTGAAATGATGCTCCACCATCCGTCCCGATGGAGCAAACTTGCGCACCGATACGTCCGTGCGCGACACGATGACCTGTTCGCGCACCTTCCCGGAACGGTAATTCAGCCAAAAGGCGCCGTAGAGAAGCGCGAAATCCAATCCGAAGAAGAAGCCGATCGGCCAGGCGCCGGTGACGATGAAGAACATCCCATAGAGGAAGCAGACGGCGCCGGACAGAATGAGCAGCACCTTGAAGCCCCGGCGGCCGAGCGACCGGTGAGGGAAAAGCTCGGCGGCGAAAACAGGCTGCTCGTTGGAGCTGTTGGCGTTGCTTTCCATCATGACGGCTGAGTATAGAGTTTCTATGGCGAATCCGAAACTCAAATCCCCGCCGCAAGGCACGAATGTGATTACCCGCCGCAAGCCGGCGGCGGTGGTCAAGACCGCCTATTCGCAGGCTGAGCGCGAGGAAATCTTCCGTCGCTTTTCAGTGCAGCGGCCCGAGCCGCGGGGTGAGCTGGAGCATACCAATCCTTTTACCCTTGTCGTGGCGGTGGCCCTCTCCGCCCAGGCCACCGATGCCGGTGTCAACAAAGCGACGCGGGCGCTGTTCACGGTGGCCGATACGCCGCAGAAAATGCTCGATCTCGGCGAAGAGAAGGTTCGCGATTACATCAAAACGATCGGCCTTTACCGCAACAAGGCGAAAAACGTGATCGCGCTCTCGCAAATGTTGGTCGACGAATTCGCCGGCAAGGTCCCGGAAACCCGCGAGGAACTAGTTCGGCTGCCGGGCGTCGGCCGCAAGACTGCCAATGTCGTGCTGTCCATGGCCTTTGGACAGGCAACCATGGCGGTCGATACACACATTTTCCGGATCGCCAATCGCATCAGGCTTGCTCCCGGCAAGACACCTGATGAAGTCGAAGCGCGATTGATGAGAGTGGTGCCGAAACACTACCTCTATCATGCCCATCACTGGCTGATCCTGCACGGACGCTACACCTGCAAGGCTCGCCGTCCCGAATGCGAACGCTGCGTCATCGCCGACATTTGCAAATCGCCGGAGAAGAGTTCGGATGTGCCGGCCCCACTCATCGAGCTACCGCCGCAAGTGATCGGCGAGGCTGTCGAGTAAAACAACGATCGCCTCCTCGTAACTCCGCCTTTCCCCGCCCGCCTCGATGGCCATTGCCGCGCGGTCGAAGGCCGCCGATAGCAGCAATGTCAGAGGCTCGAGAGCAGCGCCGGCTCCCGGCAGCATGGCTGCAAGTCCTGCCCGTAATGTCATTTCCGCATTGTCGGCATCGATCGCCTGAGTGGCCGCCAAGCCGAGGACGGCAGGCGCCTCGACCAGCAGCAGCCGCGTGCGGCCCTCAGCCATCAGCGCATCGAAATAAGCCGAAGCGCCGGCAAGCAGCGCGTCTCGGGGCGCATCGTCGGGCGCTGGGCATGCCTCGATCGCTTCGGCAACTGCGCGCGCCTCGCCTTCGACAACCGCGCGAAAGAGCGCCTTCTTGTCTTCGAAATGATGATAGAGCGCTCCGCGCGTCACACCCGCTGCCGCGGCGATGTCCGGCGTCGCCGTTTCGGCATACCCCTTACCGACGAAGAGGCGCCGTCCGGCGTCGATCAGCGCCTGTCTTGTCTGTTCTGTTCTTTCGCGATTGCTGCGGCTCATTTCCCCCATTTACATACAAGCCGACTGTATGTTAAGAAGAAAAACATACAGTCAGTTTGTATGTAAGGAGAAACCGGGTGAATTCGACGAGCTATTATCCTGTCATCATGACCGAAGACGTTTCTGGTTCCGCCCGCTTCTATTGCGCGCATTTCGGCTTCAGGGCGGTGTTCGAGAGCGACTGGTACGTTCACCTGCAGTCGCAAGAGGAGAAGCATGTCGCTCTTGCCATTCTCGATGGCAGCCACGAAACCATACCGGCCGTGGCTCGCGGCAAAGTAAGCGGCCTGCTCCTCAATTTCGAGGTTGCCGATGTAGATGCGGTCTACGCGGCCTGCCGCAGCGCAAACCTCCCGATCCTGCGGGAGATTCGCGACGAGGAATTCGGCCAGCGGCACTTCATTACCGCCGACCCGAATGGCGTGCTGATCGACGTCATTAAACCTATACCGCCGAGCGCCGAGTTCGCCGCAATGTACGAGGCATCAGCCTTACCGAGTTGAGCCTCAGGCGCGAAAATCGGCGTCCTTTGCGGAAATCAGCTTGTGCAGATGCACCATCATGCCCGCAGCAAAGAGAGGTGTTAGCAGGTTGACCACAGGGATCGCCAAAAAGAGTGCGATGACCAGCCCGCCGAGAAAGACGGTCGGCGCATGTTTGGCGCGGAAGAGCCGTGCCTCATGCTGCGGCCGGAAGCGCATGGCGGCGAATTCGAAGAATTCCCGTCCGAGCAGATAGCCGTTCACCAAAAAGAAAGCGACCAGATTGACGCCGGGGATGAACAGCAGCAACAACGCCACGATATTGCCGAGGATCACCACCCCCAAAAATTTGATCGAGCTTGCCATCGCCGGGCCGATCGGCATGGCGGCGCCCGGTGCGTCGCCGGAATAATCACGCTTTTCGATGACCTCGGCGACATCGTCGAGGAAAAGGCCTGCGATCAGTGCCGTTACCGGCGAAAGCAGCAGCGCCAGCAGGAGCGCAAGGCCGATCCCGGCCAGGATCGCAAAGACCAGAGCGAACCACCCCGCCCAATCCGGCATTTCGGGAAAGAAGCTGGTGAGCCAGGGAAAGAGGAAGGCCATGAAGGCCCCACGTAGCGCAAACCATAGGCCGACGAGCACGAGAAGCGTCAGGCCGAGCACCTTCCAGAAGACCGAGCGTGTCTCCGGCGCGAACAGATTGGCGAGCGAAAGGCGTGCGGCATCAAGAATCATTTCTTCGGCGTCTCCGGTTGCGCAGAAGATGTAGGAAAGGCGAATGCCACCGGCAAGAGAGAATAAAATTGCAGGCTGTAATAGAAACTTGTCGCAATATTAGAACTAATATAATATTATCAGACGCAGAAATACGCATGGACCTGAGAAGCAGCTTCCGAAAATAGTTGCCAAGACAAGGGGTCGCGATAGCGCATCCACGGAACGCCTCTGAGGAAATACGGGGAGGCTGACGTGGAAGACTTTGTGCACAAGCTCAGGCAATACGTAAAAAGCGGCACACCGGCCGAGCGTCGTATCGCGAAATATTTCTCCGAGCACTTGAACGACCTGCCGTTTGAGACGGCGGCGTCTGTTGCCGACAGGCTGGATCTCTCGCCGATGACCGTCGGGCGCTTCCTGCGCGCGCTCGGCTATCAGGGTTTGGACAGCGTCAAGGTGGAGATTCGCGAAACCGTGACGACATCGCCGGCGCAGCTGCAGAGTGCCATGAGCGAGCTGCACGCGGACGCGGCGGAGGGCAAGCCGCTTGCCGTGCTGGTCGCAGAACAGATCCAGGCCCTGCATCACATCTATCATCTGACGGCGCAGCCCCACTGGGCGGAAGCCGTCCGCCTGATCAGCACCGCCCGCGAAGTATCGATCGCCACGCATGCGCGGCTCGCCAGTCTTGCCAATCATTTCTGCCAGCGACTGACGCAAGCCCGCGATGGCGTCCGCACGCTCGATGCCACCGACAACCGTTTTGCCGAACTCTTCGCCCGGCAGGCCGTCGACGATGCTTTGCTCGTCATTATCGACTGCCGCCGTTTCGCCAAGGCACGGCTGCTTGCCAGAACCGCGCGGCGATACGGCTACAAGGTCGTGCTGATTTCGCCTCAGCAAGCGGACTGGATGGCGGATCAGTCAAACGTCATGCTGTCCTTGCCGCCGGCACGCGCCCCCGATCTCGATAATCTTCCGCCGCTGATCGCGTTGCTCGATTGCCTGTCGGAATCCGTCATTCTCGAAGTCGGAGAGGAGGCAGCTCTTCGGCGCCGCCGCATGCTGGAATTCGCGACCGTCCTCGGCGAGACCGCGAACCACTAAATAGTCGGGCGCCTTCAGCGGCTAGTCTAGAGCAACGCTTCCAGTTCGGCGCGGTGCCGATGCATGGCCAGAAGACGGCGATAATCGCGGTCGTAAAGCGCCTGTTTCGCCTTGTCGGGAAGCCGTTCGTTGCCGCCCGGATACATCGCCTCGCCGGCTGCCGCCAAATCCTCGTGCAGACCGCAGGCCACGGATGCCGCAATCGCGGTGCCGAGCAGCACGGCCTCGTTCATCTTCGGCACCACGACCTTGCAGCCGGTGGCATCGCTATAGAGTTCCATCAGCACCGGGTTCTTGACGTGTCCGCCTGCGATATGCAGCGTATCGGGCACGTAGCCATACTCCTTCATCTTCTCCAGGATATGGCGGATGCCGAGAGCGATCGCGACGGCAGACCGCCAATAGAGCGCGCAGAGTCCGTCGAATGACGTATCCAGCGTCAGGCCGCTGATCACACCGACGGCATGCGGATCGGCAAGCGGCGAGCGATTGCCGTGAAAGTCCGGCAGCACAAAAATGCGCTCGCCGAAAGCGTCGCCCTCCCCTGCCCGCAATTCGGCGATGCGCGCGACGATTTTCTGGTGCAACGCCGCCGTCGGCTCACCACCGGCCGCATGCATTCGCACGACATGGTCGAGCAGCGCTCCGGTCGCAGATTGCCCGGCTTCCACCAGCCAGGACCGCGGGAAGACGACTTCATAATAGGGGCCCCACATGCCGTGGCTCGGCTTGCGTTGCTGTGAAAAGGCGACGATGCAGCTTGAAGTGCCGGCGATCAGCGCCAACTGGCGCTCGCGTGTTACAGGATCGGCGGCATAACCCCCGAGCGCCCCGAGCGCGCCGGCATAGGCGTCGATCATTCCCGCGGAGACATGGCACTCCGTGGTCAGCCCCAGCGCCTCGGCCGCATCGGGCGTCAACAGGCCCATACTGCCGCCGACCGGCGCGGTCTCATCCGGCAACCGGCCGCGAGTCTGAAGATCGTCGAGCCCGATCCGCTGCAAGAAATCCTGCTGCCATCCCCTTTCGAGATGGGCGAGGTAGTTCCATTTTGCCGTCACCGTGCAGCGCGAGCGGGCCGGCGATCCCGTCGATTTCCAGGTCATGAAATCGGCAAGATCGAAGAAATATCCCGCATTTTCCCATGTCGACGGCAGCTTCTTCTTCAGCCACATCAGCTTCGGCATTTCCATTTCCGGCGACATGACCCCGCCGGAATGTTCGAGCACTCCGTGCTCCGTCGCCGTGCAGAAGTCGGCTTCCTTCAGCGCCCGATGATCGAGCCACACGATGGTGTCGAAACGCTGCTCGCCGCTTGTGGATACACTGATCTGCCGGCCTTCGACATCGCGGACGACAAGCGAACACGTAGCGTCGAAGCCGATTGCCGCGACTGACGCGGCTGAGATACCGGATTGCTCCACCGCCTGGCGAACTGCTCTGCAGGCGGCCGACCAGATGTCTTCGGAATCGTGCTCGGCGTGGTTTTCACGCGGCCGGTTCATTACGATCGGATGTTCGGCCTTGGCCAGCAAACGGCCGCCGGCATCGAAGACGCCGGCGCGCGCGCTGCCGGTGCCGACATCCACCGCAACCACATGATCACGCATCAAATCTCGGTCCCGTCCAGCTTATGGTTGCGGACAAGGTGTATCAAATCCGGCATGGCGTCAAACACGACTTCCGGCGAAAGTCGGTCGAGTTCGGCCCTGTATCCGGCGAAATTCGCATGCGATCCGCCGGTGAAGGCAAAGACAGTCATGCCGGCCGCCTTGGCGGCGGCAATACCGGCTGGACTGTCCTCGATGACAAGGCATGCTTCGGGTTCGACATGCATCTGGCGGGCCGCATGCAGGAAGAGGTCCGGCGCGGGTTTGCCGCGTTTGACCATCGTCGCGCTGAAGATGTCGGGGAGCCTGTCGAGAAGCCCGGTGACGGAAAGCGATAGTCGGATACGCTCCATCTGGCTTGAAGAGGCAACGCAGCAAGGAATACCAAGCCTGTCGATCGTCGCGGCGATGCCGTCGATCGGCTTCAGCTCGCTGCGGAAGCGCGCGTAGAGATCGGTGCGGATGCGCTCCAGGAATTCTTCGCCGGCGTGAATGTTGAATTCGGTTTCCAGCGTATCGATGAGGGTCGACAGGCTGCGGCCGAGAAAACGCTCATAGGCTTGGTCCTCGGTGATCGACACGCCAAGATCGCTCATCGCCCGCACGAGCACGCTGATTGAGATCGGCTCGCTGTCGACGAGCACCCCGTCGCAATCGAAGATGACCAGCCGTGGTTCAGCATCAGCCATGAAAGACCCAACCTGAGTTCAATTCCGACACATGACCGTCCCGCTTCGCTCGCAAGGCAGGATGAATGGCGGCAGCGGATGCCGCCATGTGGATTCCCTTACACTGCGAGCTTGCCGTCGAGATAGAGCTGCAGCGTCTCACGCGTGCCTTTTTCCCACAAGCTTTTGAGCGCATGGGCAAAACGCTTGCGGAAAAGTTCGGACTTCGCCACCTCGCCGAAGATATCGTCGAAGACGAGGAAGGCCGAAGGATCACCCTTTGCCTTCAGCGCCGCTTCATGCAGGCGCCCGGCGCTGGCGTCATTGAAGACGATATCCTTGCCGCTGTCGGTCTTGCCCCCGAAGTAGCGGCACCAGAGGGCCGAGACAAGCGCCAGGCCGATGACGTCCCTGCCCTGGCGCAGATTGTCGAGCGTCGACGGCAGGATGAATTTCGGCTGGCGGTTCGAACCGTCCTGTGCCAGACGCGGGATAGTGTCGGCGATCTTCGGATTGAGGAGCCGATGTTCGATGAGGTCGAAATAATCCGTCAGTGAGGTGTTCGGCACCGGCGGCACGATCGGGATGATCTCGTCTTTCTCGAGCTTGGCCAGGAAAGCCCGGATCAGCGGATCCTCCATGGCATCGTGCACGAAGTGAATGTCCATCAGCGCCGCCGGATAGGCGATCGCGGCATGTCCGCCGTTCAGGATGCGGATCTTCATGTGTTCGTAAGGCGTAACATCGGGAACGAAGGTCACACCAACTTTTTCGAGAGCCGGCCGGCCGGCCGTGAACTTGTCTTCGAGCACCCACTGCTTGAATTCTTCGCAATAAACCGGCCAGTTATCCTCGATGCCGAAATTGTCCTTGAGGAAATCGATCTCCCGCTGACCGGTCGCCGGCGTAATACGGTCGACCATCGCGTTCGGAAAGGCGACATTGGCCGCGATCCAGTCGGCAAGAGCGGGATCGGAAAGCGCTGCCGTGCCAACCACGGCATTAGCGGTGACGACGCCGTTATGAGGAATATTGTCGCAGGACATCACGGTGAAGGGCCGGATGCTTTTCTCCTTGCGAACCTTCAGGCCGGCGACGATCAGGCCGAAGACCGTCTTCGGCGCGCCGGGATTTTGGCCATCGGCGGCGATATCGGGATGGGCCGGATTGAACGTGCCTGACGCATCGATGAAATAACCGCCCTCGGTGATCGTCAGCGAGACGATGCGGATATCCGGATCGGCAAGCTTGGCGATGATCGCGGCGGGATCGCCGACCGGCAGGATGTCGATCATCGGCGCAGTGACGCGCGCCGCCGTTTTATTGTTGTCCTGCTCCACCACCGTCGTCAGGAAATCCTGCGCCGCAAGCTTTTCGCGCATCGCGGCATCCGATGGCAGAATGCCGGCGCCGATAATCGCCCAGTCGTGATCGACGCCCTGGTTGAAGAGATCGTCAAGATAGATCGCCTGATGGGCGCGGTGGAAATTGCCGACGCCGAAGTGCACGATGCCGGCTTTCAGCGACGCCCTGTCATAGGAAGGGATGGCGGCAGTGCGCGCCGCGTCCGAAAGCGTTGCCAGCGATAATTTGCACGTCATGTTTCAATCCTCTTGAAGGTCTTGCCGAGACGGCCGGGCGCCTTCGCCCGGCTCGCATGCCTGCCCCCAGCCGGCCGCCTGCTCAGATGGCAAGGCCGCCCTCGTTGAATTTGTGAATGCGCGACCGGTCCGGCGTCAGATAGACTGTATCGCCTGCTTGCGCGGCAAAATCGCCGCTGCCGCGCGCTGTCACCATGCCGATCCCGTCGGCGTCGATATGCAGGAAGGTGTCGGAACCAAGATGTTCGGCGACGACGACCCTGCCCTTCCAGTCGCCGGTCTCCATCGACAGCAATATATGTTCGGGGCGGATGCCGATCGTATGTGCGCCGAGCTCGGCCGCGTTCTGGCCCTTGATGAAATTCATCTTCGGCGAGCCGATGAAGCCGGCGACGAAAAGGTTGCGCGGGCGGCTGTAGAGCTCGAGCGGCGAGCCGACCTGTTCGATATTGCCCCTATTCAGCACGACGATCTTGTCGGCCATGGTCATGGCCTCGACCTGATCGTGGGTGACGTAGATCATCGTCGTCTTCAGCTGCTGATGCAGTTCACTGATCTCGAGACGCATGTTGACGCGAAGTGCAGCATCGAGGTTCGACAGCGGTTCGTCGAACAGGAAGGCCGAAGGCTGGCGCACGATGGCGCGGCCAATCGCAACTCGCTGGCGCTGACCGCCGGAAAGCTGGCGCGGCTTGCGCTCCAGATAGTCGGTGAGGTTCAGCACCCGCGCCGCATCCGCCACCTTGCGGTCGATCTCCGCCTTGTCGACGCCCGCCATCTTCAGCGGGAAGGCGATGTTGTTGCGCACGCTCATATGCGGATAGAGCGCGTAGGACTGGAACACCATGGCAAGCCCGCGCTCTGAAGGAGCCGTTTCGGTGGCGTCCCTGCCGTCGATGACGATCTTGCCGCCGGATACATCTTCAAGGCCGGCAATCAGCCTGAGCAGTGTGGATTTGCCGCAACCGGATGGGCCGACGAAGACGACGAATTCGCCGTCGTTGATGTCGAGATCGATCGAAGGGATGACCTTGGCTTCGCCGAAGACCTTGGAAACCTTCTGAAGGGTAATGCTGCCCATGTTTCTCTCCCTTTTCTTATTTCACTGCGCCGAAGGTCAGGCCGCGGACGAGTTGCTTCTGGCTGAACCAGCCGAGGATCAGAATCGGCGCGATCGCCATGGTCGAGGCGGCCGAAAGCTTGGCGTAGAACAGGCCCTCGGGGCTGGAATAGGAGGCGATGAAGGCCGTCAGCGGCGCCGCCTTCGAGGCGGTGAGGTTGAGCGTCCAGAAGGCCTCGTTCCAGGCAAGGATGATGTTCAGGAGCAGCGTCGAGGCAATGCCCGGCACCGCCATCGGCGTCAGCACATAGACAATCTCCTTCATCAGCGACGCCCCGTCCATGCGCGCCGCTTCGAGGATCTCGCCGGGAATTTCCTTGAAGTAGGTGTAGAGCATCCAGACGATGATCGGCAGATTGATCAGCGTCAGCACGATCACCAACCCTGTGCGCGTGTCAAGCAGGCCGGAATTGCGGAACATCAGATAGATCGGGATCAGTGCGCCCACAGGCGGCATCATCTTGGTCGAGAGCATCCACATCAGCACGTCCTTCGTCCGCTTGGTGGGCGAAAACGCCATCGCCCAGGCGGCCGGAATGGCGATGATGAGACCGATCAGCGTCGAGCCGAAGGAAATGACCACCGAATTCATGAAGTGGCTGAGGTAGTTCGACCGGCTTTGCACCTCCGCGTAGTTCTCCGCCGTCCAATGGAAGAACAGGAACTGCGGCGGCGAGGCAATAGCGTCGGCTTCCGATTTGAAGCTCGTCAGGAACGTCCAGAGGATCGGAAAGAAGATCAGGATTCCGAGCGTCCAGGCAATTGCGGTCACGATGACCTTGCGCCGGGTAGAGGCTTTTCTGGCCATCTCTCAAGCCTCCAGATTCTTGCCGACGAGGCGGACGAGGAAGATCGCAACGATGTTGGCAAGCACGACCGCGACGATGCCGCCCGCCGAAGCGCCGCCGATATCGAACTGCAGGAGCGCCTGCGCATAGACGAGATAGGTGAGATTGGTGCTGTCGGTGCCCGGCCCGCCATTGGTGGTGACGAGGATTTCGGCGAAGACCGAAAGCAGGAAGATCGTCTGGATCAGGATGACGACGGTGATGGCGCGGGCCATGTGCGGCAGGATGATGTAGATGAATTTCGAGATCGCCCCGGCGCCGTCCATTTCCGCCGCCTCCTTCTGCTCCTCGTCGAGCGACTGCAGCGCGGTCAGTAGGATGAGGGTGGCAAAGGGCAGCCACTGCCATGCAACGATAAGGATGACAGACAACAGCGGCGCATTCGCAAGCCAGTCGATCGGCTGCAGGCCCAACGCCTTCGCAAGATGCGCAAACAGGCCGTTGACCGGGTTCATGAACATGTTCTTCCAGACGAGTGCTGCCACCGTCGGCATGATGAAGAAGGGCGCGATGACGAGGATGCGCACGATGCCCTGGCCGTACATCGGCTGATCGAGCAGCAGCGCGAAGCCGATGCCGCCGACGACGGTGATGACAAGAACGCCGGCGACAAGCAGCAGCGTATTGATCAGCGCGGCAATAAAGGCCGGATCGGAAAGGAAATATTCGTAGTTCAGCAGGCCGACAAAGCTCTCCATGCCGGGGCTGAGCAAATTGTAGTTCAGGAGCGAGAAATAGATCGTCATCGCGAGCGGAACGATCATCCACGCAAAAAGGAACAGCACGGAGGGCGCAATCATCAGGCGCGCCGCGGAGCGAGTATGTAATGTTGCCATGGCAATCACCGATCTGATCTGAAGCGGGGAGCGGCCGCAAGGCAGCTTTGTCTGGAAAAGAGGCCGCCGATGCGGTTCGGGCAATCGGCGGCCCAGAGGGGCGGATTGTCAAGGATCCGCCTTCTCAGGAGGTTTTATTTGATGTAGCCGGCCTTGGTCATTTCGCGGGTTGCCAGCTGCTGTGCGCTCTTCAACGCCTGATCGACCGAAATCTGGCCGGCAAGGGCTGCCGAAAACTGCTGGCCCACTGCCGTGCCGATGCCCTGGAATTCCGGGATCGCCACGAACTGGACGCCGACATAGGGGACCGGCTTCACGGTCGGCTTTGTCGGATCCGCCGAGTTGATCGAATCGAGCGTCATCTTGGCGAAGGGAGCAGCCTTCTGGTACTCCGCATTCGCGTAAAGCGAGGTGCGGGTGCCGGGAGGTGCGTTCAGCCAGCCCTCCTTCTCGGCGACGAGGTTGGTGTACTCCTTGCTCGTTGCCCAGGCGACAAATTTCTCGGCGGCTTCGACCTTCTGCGAGCCTGCCGGGATGGCGAGGTTCCAGGCCCAGAGCCAGTTGCCGCGCTTGCCGAGGCCCTTGTCGGGGGCGAGCGCGAAGCCCACCTTGTCGGCGACGGTGGATTCCTTCGGATTGCTAACGAAGGACGCGGCAACGGTGGCATCGATCCACATGCCGCACTTGCCGGTCTGGAAGAGCGCCAGGTTTTCGTTGAAGCCGTTGGAAGAAGCGCCCGGAGGACCGGCGTCCTTCATCAGCTTGACGTAGAAATCCAGTGCTTCCTTCCACTCGGGCTGGTCGAACTGCGGTTTCCAGCTTTCATCGAACCAGCGGGCGCCGAAGGAGTTTGACATGGCGGTCAGGAAGGCCATGTTCTCGCCCCAGCCGGCCTTGCCGCGCAGGCAGATACCGTAGATTTCCTTGTCCTTATTGGTGATCTTGCGGGCAGCATCCGCCACGAAGTCCCAGGTCGGGGCGTCCGGCATCTTCAGACCGGCGGCGTCAAACAGGTCCTTGCGGTACATGACCATCGAGCTTTCGCCGTAGAACGGCGCCGCATAGAGCTTGCCGTCTGTGGTCAGGCCGCTGCGGATTGCCGGCAGCAGGTCCTCGACGTCGTAATTGGCGCCGAGATTGTCGAGCGGCAGCAGCCAGCCCTGTTTTGCCCAGATCGGAACTTCATAGGTGCCGATCGTCAGAACGTCATACTGACCACCCTTGGTCGCGATGTCGGTCGTGACCTTCTGGCGCAGCACGTTCTCCTCGAGGGTCACCCATTCAAGGTCGATGCCGGGATTCTTCGCCTTGAAGTCATCCGTCAGCTTCTGCATCCGGATCATGTCGCCGTTGTTGACGGTGGCGATTGTCAGCGTCTCGGCCGAAGCCATGCCGGCAAACGCCAGTGCTGAGCAGGCGCCCAGCAGGAAAGTTCTCAATGTCATATCTTCCTCCCAGAAGATGAGATGTGAGCATTCGCTTTGCTCATGAGCAATTACTCACCACCGGACAAAAAATGTCAATCAGCAATCGTTGCTGCGATGCCGAAGGCGATATCCTTCCCCTTGATTTGATTATAATATTTTTTGCTCAACCTCTGAGCAAAAACTCAGCAGTCTCTTCGTCGGTGATCAGCGCGTTAATTTGATGGCCGACGAGGGCAGCTCTGATCGCCTTGAATTTGCGCTTGCCTTTGGCAAGCCCGATGACAATCGATGCCTCGCGGGACGGGATCGGCGCCGAGGCGACGCGCTCGTTGATCGGGTTGTCGAGCAGCTTGCCGTCGACGTCGAAGATCCAGCCGCAGATTTCACCGACAGCACCCCCGCGCATCAATTCCATCATCTCGTCCTTCTCGAGAAAACCATCGACGCAGAGCGGCCCGTCAATGCCGAGTTCGCCGATGCCGACGAAAGTGACGTCGGCCTGCGCGCTCATGTCGAGCGTTGAACGCACCAGCTGCTGGCCATGCAGCAGCTCCCGTTCCTCGGCCGAGGTGACGAGCACCGGCAGCGGCATCGGATAGTGCCGCGCCTTGACCGCATCCGCCATGCTGAAGATGACATTGTAATAGGCGGCTGAGCCGTCTGGCGCGATGTTGCCGGTCAGTGAGACGATCCGGTGATTGGGACATTCGATCACCGGAAGCTGGTCGACGGCCGCCTTCAGCGTGCGGCCGGTGCCGACCGCCAGCACGATCGGTTCCGGCCGCTTCAGCCAGCGCTCGATCTCGGCCGCGGCCGCCTCGGCGATACCGACGGTGGTCGATGAGGAACCCGCATCGCTCGGCACCACCTCCACATGTTTCAGCCCGAATTTCCGTCGCAGCTGGTTGGCAAGCTCGAGGCAGGCGGCGATGGGATGATCGAGCCGCACCTTGATCAGACGCTCGGCGACTGCAAGCGACACCAGCCGCTGCGCCGATTGCCGTGAGATGCCCATCGCGGCGGCGATTTCGTCCTGCGTGCGCCCGGCGACGTAATATAGCCAGCCGGCACGGGCCGCATCGTCGAGCCGCGCAGGGGTCTCGGATCTTTTTGCCATATGATGCCTACCGCGAAAAATGAGCCGGCTTGCCGCCGGCATGATGTGAGTCTCTATCGCGTCAGATCAAAACAAAATTCTTGAAAAAGTCGAGCCTGTTGACGCCACCGCTCAGGCGAACCATTGCATGACGAAATAAATCGACGCCTTCGCGAGACCGTAAATCACACCGCCGGCAATCACGAGCGACACGGTCGTCATGATGAAGCCGATGAGTGCGAAGAGCCCGTCACGGCCCATTATACCGAAAGCGAAAACCGAGATGGTGATCGCCGGCAGGATGTTGCCGAGCGGAACCGGCAGAACCAGCACGAGAGAAAGCAGCAGACAGGCAAGGCCGGCGAAATACTCCGCCGGCGGCTCGGCGAAGATCGCAAGCCTCGGCTTCAGCATGCGCTCCGCCCAGGCGAGCCAGCGGTGGATGCGCCCGACGATGGCCTCAAAATCCTCCCGCCGCATCGAGCGGTTCGCAATCGCCTTCGGCAGCCAGGGTTTGAGCCCGAAGGTCAATTGCACCGCCAGAAAAACCAGCGGTGCGCCGAGCACGGCCGAGGTGCCGGGCGGGGTGGGGAAGGCGTTCGGCAGCGCGAAAATCAGCATCAGGGCGCTGATCGCCCGGTCGCCCATCGTCTGGAACACGTCGCCGATCGAAATCCACTCCCGGCTTCGGTCGCCTGCCAGCTGCCGCAGGACAGCTGAGAGGCGGCGGCCTTTGGGACGTGGCGGACGTGGTCTTCTGCGTCTAGGGGAATCGGCGTTTTCGATGGTCATGATACCGGCAGATGATGGAATGCGAGATCCGATTTTGGCCGCGCAATATGCCAATTGAATGACTTATGACGCAGGAAATCGAATGAGAAGACCTGTGGGCGCGATTTACGTTCGACCATCGCCCTTTGTGCCCGCAAACGCATGGCAGGCGGATGCATGAAGGCTTGTAATTGCCTGCCAACAGTGCGAGCAGACGCTGAAGGCCAGAGAAACGGCAGGCAGGCTATGATCATTTCATTCGACATCGGCGGTTCCGCCATCAAAGGCGGCATCGCCCGCTCCGAGACCGACATCGTTCCCCTCGGTCGCCGTCCGACGCCGAAGGACGATTTTGCCGCTTTCGTCGAGACCCTGCGCGACATCATCGCCGAAACGGGCGAACGGCCGAGCCGCATTGCGCTGTCGACCGCTGGCGTCGTCGATCCCGATACACAGCGGCTGACCTGCGCCAACATATCCTGCATCCACGGCCGCACGCTCGCAGCCGACCTCGAAGCCGAACTTGCTCTGCCTGTTCTGATCGCCAATGATGCCGACTGTTTCGCGATGGCTGAAGCCGGTCTCGGCGCCGGCCGCGGCCACCGTATCGTCTTCGGCGCCATCCTCGGCACCGGCGTCGGCGGTGGCCTGGTCGCCGACGGGCGTCTCGTCAACGAGGCAGGCGGTTTCGCCGGCGAATGGGGCCATGGCCCGATCCTCGCCTCCGCAGCCGGCAATCCGCCCACCGCCATTCCCGTCTATGCCTGCGGCTGCGGCCAAAGAGGCTGTGTCGATACGGTCGGCGGCGCCCGCGGACTGGAGCGGCTGCATAAGACGCTACACGATCTCGAACTCTCGAGCGAAGAGATCATCGGTCAGTGGCGACAGGGGGAGGAGAAGGCGACACGCACCATCGACGTCTATATCGATCTCGTCGCCTCGCCGCTCGCCCTGACGATCAACATCACCGGCGCCACAATCGTTCCGGTCGGCGGCGGACTTTCCAATGCCGAGCCCTTGCTTGCCGAGCTAGACAAGGCGGTGCGCGCCCGGATCCTGCGCAGGTTCGACCGCCCGCTGGTGGTACCGAGCGAGTGCCGCATCGAACCCGGTCTGATCGGCGCGGCGCTCTTGGGGCTGAAGGCGGAAGCGACCACGGCTTAAAGCACCGGCCACATCCGCACGATCGCTGCGAACCTGTCCCAGTCTTTGCGTTCCAAGGGCGTCCACGCGGCTTCGGCGACGGCCGGAAGGCGCGGGAAGACCAGCCGGTTGAAATAGGCGCGAGAGAGGAAGTTTTCAGTCCAGATGCAGGCTTGGACGCCAAGCATCTTCTCCCGCAGCGCATCCGGCAACTCACCCTCGGCCTCGTAAGCATAGGTATGTTCCGGCGGCGCATGGCCCGCCCAGCTCGCGCCGGGCTCGGACCAGGCTTCCGCCTGGGCCATGTCGAGATAATAGGCTTGACCCGGCGTCATCACCACATCGTAGCCTTGCTGCGCCAGCTCGATGCCGACAGCGGGCTTTTCCCAGGCCATCAGCAAAGTGCCGTCGCGATCGACGCCGCCACCATGTGAGACTTCATTCCACCCGGCGAGCTTCTTGCCGCGCTCCGACAGCATTGTCTTGATCCGCTTTAGGAAATAGGATTGCAGCTCGGCCGTGCCGGCAATTTTCTCCCGTTCCATCAGCGCCGTGCAAAGCGGCGAGGAAAGCCAGGCGCCGCTTGCGACCTCGTCCCCGCCGATATGAAAATATTCACCGGGAAACAACGTGACCATCTCGTCGAACACCTTGCCGAGAAATTCATAGGTGAATTCGACCGCCGGGTTGAGGGCATTGTTGGGATAACCCTGCACGGCGCGATAGCTATCCGGCGCCTCCTGGCCGTCGACGAGGCCGGTCAGTGACAACAGCGTCGCGGTGCTATGCCCGGGAATATCGATTTCCGGCACCACTTCGATATGAAGCGACGCAGCATGCGCGACGATCCGCCTGACGTCCTCCTGCGCGTAATGGCCGGAGCGCGTTTCCGCCCCGTCGCCGAGCTGCGGCACGAGCGCCTCGTCCGGCCCACGCCGCGCGCCGGTCTCCGTAAGCTGGGGATAGGTCTTGATCTCCAGCCGCCAGGCTTCATCGTCAGTGAGGTGCCAATGAAAGATGTTAAGCTTGTTCCAGGCAAGAATATCGAGCAGCCGTAGGACGTCTGCAACCGAATAGAACTGCCTGGCCACATCGAGATGGCAGCCGCGCCAGTTATAACGAGGCTGATCGGCGATCGTGCCGAAACTGGGAAATCGGAAGTGCTCTCGATCGGTACGGGCGCCGTGCATGAGTTGCGCCAGGCTGATCAGCCCATAGTGCAGGCCCGCCGCATCGGCGCTGGAGAGCACGATCTCATGCGCGGTAAACCGTAATTCATAGGCGAACGCAGCGATCGACGATTCGGTGACGAAACGAATAGCGCGCCCGCCCTCTGCGGCGCAGAGCGAGAACGGCACGTTTTCAGCCGGATAGAGCCGCTGGTGGAGCGAAAGAACCAGGGACAACGTCTTGACCGCCTCCGGCCGTGTCCTCTCGGCCGGATAAAGAACGACAGGCAGCTCTCCCGCCTTCAGCCCGAGCGCCAGCGGCCAGGGCAGCAGCGAATAAGGCTCCTCTACCCGGCCCGGCGGCAAAAGCGGCGGCGCCGCACCGCCATCCCGGCCTTCGAGAAGCAGATCGCCGAAGCCGACAGGAAGATGGCGACCGTCGCCAAGTGTCAGATAGGCCGATTTGACCCCTGACGTCACATGTTTCGGCTCACGGGTCAGCCCCTCGACGGTGAACTGCCAGCGCCCGCCCGGCGGCACGCTCAGCCCCTCGGGTGGCCGGACTTCATGGAAATGCGCGACCTGCCGCTTCAGGCTGCCGCCATCGCAGACATGTTTATCGGCAAGCCGCGTCTCCGACGTGTAGGCGAGCAAGAAGCCGGAAAGAGGCTCGGAGGAAAGGTTGAAGAGCGTGAAGTTCAAGCGCCCGAAACCGCCTTCGATCGGACGCCAGCTCGTTTCCAGACGATAATCAGCCATGCTCGCGCCCTTTCCCGTCGATGAGCGGCCGGGTCCGCGGCACTCTCCCGGCATGCTTCCACGAGCTTAGCTTTTTCGAGACGGCAAGGGAATCGGCGCGAGCTCAGGCGAAGCAGCCTCGAAAGGAAAACGGCGCGGCTTTCGCCGCGCCGCCTTCACTCGGCTGCCAACGCCGGCGGATGTCTGTCACCCGCCTCTTCCTGGATGGCGTCGGCATCTCGGCCTGGCTCGTTCTTTGCGTTCGGCTCACGGCCGAAGAAAAGGGCGTAACCGGCGGGTAGAACCAGAATGGTGAGCACTGTCGCGACCAGGATGCCACCCATCATCGCGTAGGCAAGCGGACCCCAGAAGACGCCGCGAGAGATCGGGATCAGCGCCAGCACAGCGGTCAGCGCCGTCAGCATGATCGGCCGGAAACGCCGCACCGCAGCACCGACGATCGCCTCCTGCCGGTGCATGCCGGCCTTGATGTCCTGGTCGATCTGGTCGACCAGGATGATCGAGTTGCGCATGATGATGCCGAGCAGCGCGATGACGCCGAGGATCGCCACGAAACCGAAAGGCGCGCCGCTGATCAGTAAGGCTGCCGCAGCCCCGATGATGCCGAGCGGACCGGTGGCAAGCACCAGCATCGCCTTGCCGAAATGCTGCAGCTGCACCATCAGCAGCACGATGATGACGGCAAGCATGATCGGCGCCTTGGCGGCGATCGACATCTGGCTTTCCGCCGCATCTTCGGCGCCGCCCTGGATCTCGACCTTGTAGCCGGCAGGCAGGCTGTCGCGCAGATCCTTCATGTCGGCATACATCTTCATTACCACGTCGTTCGGCTGCACGCCGTCTGGCAGCGTCGCACGCACGGTGATCGTCGGCAAACGGTCGCGCCGCCATTCGACGCCCTGCTCCATGACGGGCACGACCTTGGCGACCTGCGAGACCGGCACGAAGCCGCCGAAATCGGTCGGCACGTAGACGGAGTTGACAGCCGACAGCAGCGAGCGGCTGGAATCCGGCTCGCGGGCGACGATCGAGACCGTCTCCTCGCCGTCACGGAAATCGTCGAGCGGCGCCCCGGACATAGCGGTTTGCAGCATCTGGCGCACACGCTGCGAGGTCACGCCCAGCGCCCGGGCGCGGTCCTGGTCGACCACCAGCTTCATCGCCGGCACCTGTTCCAGCCAGTCGTCGTGGATGGCGCCGAGCATCGGGTTGGCTTCGAAGCGCGCCTTCACCTGATCAGCGATCGCTCGCACTTCCTGGCGGTCGGGCCCCATGACGCGCATCTGGACCGGCCAGCCTGTGGGCGGGCCGAGGAACAGGCGGTCAACCTTGCCGCGGATCGAGGGGAAATCCTCCGCAAGGATTGTACGCAGCTTGACGATCAGCCGTTCGCGCGCCGGTTCGTCATTCGCCATGACCAGAAGCTGGGCAAAGTTCGGATTGCGCAACTGCTGGTCGAGCGGCAGGAAGAAGCGCGGCGCGCCTTCGCCGATATAGGTGGCGATGAACCGCTTGTCGGGATCATCCATCATCTTCGCTTCGAGCGCCTTTGCCTGCACCTCGACTTCCCGAATGCTGGTGCCCTCGGGCAGCCACAGATCGACGAGAATCTCAGGCCGCGACGACTGCGGGAAGAAATTCTGCGGAATGAACTGGAAGGCCCAGAGGCTGGTAATGAAGGTGCCGAGCGTCAACAGCAGCACGATCACCCGATGGCGAACCGCCCAGCCGACCGTGCCGCGCAGTCGGCGGTAGAAGCTCGTGTCGAAAGCATCGTGATGCTCGCCGGCGTGATGGCGCTGCTTGAGGATCATGTAGCCGAGCCATGGCGTGAAATAGACCGCGACGAACCATGAAGTGACCAGCGCGATGCCGACGACATAAAACAGTGAGCGCACATATTCGCCGGCTGTCGATGCGGCGAAACCAACGGGGATGAAGCCAGCCGTGGTGATCAGCGTACCCGTCAGCATCGGGAAGGCAGTCGAGGAATAGGCGAAGCTTGCCGCTTCGACCTTGACGAGCCCCTCCTCCAGCTTCCGCTCCATCATTTCGACGACGATCATTGCATCGTCTACGAGCAGGCCGAGCGCGATGATCAGCGCGCCGAGCGAGATGCGCTGCAGGTCGATGCCGAGTTCGTACATCAGTGCGAAGGTGAAGGCGAGCACCAGCGGAATGGCGATGGCGATGACGAGGCCGGACCGCCAGCCGATCGACAGGAACGAGACAACAAGCACGATGACCAGGGCTTCGCCAAGCGCGTGCATGAACTCGCTGATCGCGTCCGTCACCACGTCGGGCTGGTTGGCGATCTGGTCGACCGCAACGCCGTAAGGCAGCGCGTCCTCGAAGTGGTGATAGGTCGTTTCCACATCCTTGCCGACATCGGTGACGTTAAAGCCCTTGGCCATGACGACGCCGACCTGAACGCTTTCGTGCCCGTTGAACCGGTACTTGCGCTGGTAGGGGTCTTCGAGCCCGGAACTGACCGTGGCGATATCGCCGAGGCGGGTCACCTGACCGCCGGCCCGCAGGCGCAGCTCACGTATATCGGCAGCCTTCTTCACATCGCCTTCGACCGAAATACGCACAGAACGAAGGCCGGTATCGACCGAACCCGCCGGATCGACATTGTTCTGGCCCTTGATGGCGTTCTGCAGATCGAGGATCGTCAGGCCGCGCTCGGCGAGCGCCTTGGACGAGACGTCGATATAGATCTTTTCCGGCTGATCGCCGATGATGACTGCCTTCTCGACGCCCGGCGTTGTCAACAGCATGTCGCGCGCCTGGATCGCGAACTTCTTCAATTCCGGATAGGAATAACCCTCGCCGCTGATCGAATGCAGCGTGATGAAGGTATCGCCGAACTCATCGTTGAAATAGGGGCCGAGCAGGCCCTGCGGCAGCTCGTTCGCGATATCGCCGACCTTCTTGCGCACCTGATAGAAGGCATCCGCCACTTCCTGCGAATTCGTGTCGCCCTTGACCTGCAGGGTGATGATCGCGCTGCCCGCTCGCGTATAGGATTTGACCCAGTCGAGATGTGGCGTTTCCTGCAGCTTGCGCTCGATCTTGTTGACGACCTGATCTTCCATTTCCTGGATGGAGGCACCCGGCCAGAGCGCCTGAACGACCATGACGCGGAAGGTGAATTCGGGATCCTCGCGCTGGCCCATGCGCATCAGGCCGAGCACGCCGGTGACGATGATGAGCCCGAAGAGGAAGCGCGCAATGCTCGGATGTCGGATTGCCCAGCGCGACAGATTGAAGGGCCGCTTTTCGGTGGCGGTTGCGTCCATGGTCTTGTTCCTTTTACGACGCGATCAGCGCACGGTCTGATCCGTATCAACCAGGGCTGATTGCTGATCCGGCACCTTCACCTTCAGGTTCTCGCTCATGAATTGGGTGCCGGCGGCAACGATGAGATCGCCGCTATCGAGGCCCTCGGTCACATGCACGCCATCGCCGGTGAAATCGGCGACCTTGATGGCCCGGCCATGCACCGTCGCCGTGTCGCGGTCGACGGTCCAGACCATCTGCTTGCCATCCTTCTCAGCCAGCGCGCTGAGCGGAATCGAGACATAGCTGCTGCCGTTGTTTACATCGGCCTCGATCGTCGCGGTCATGCCGAGCAATACGCGCGGATCGTTCGGCAGGCTCACCCGAACCGCAAATGTGCGCGACTGCTGGTCGGCGCTGCCGGAAACCTCCCGCACCTTGCCGTCGAGTACCAGCCCGTCATCCGCCCAGAAACTGGCCTTGACCGTCTTGCCGGGCTTGAAGTCGGCAATGTCGTTTTCCGGAACCGCGATCTGAACTTCCTTCTCGCCATCGACGGCAACCGTGACGACGGGGCTTCCGGAGCCGACGACCTGGCCGATGTCGGCATTGATCGACGTGACAATGCCACTCTGCCCGGCCTTGAGCTCGGTATAGCTCACCTGGTTCTTCGCCTGGTCCAACGCCGAGAGCGCCGCATCGCGCTGCGAGACCGCTTGGTCATGGCTGAGCGCGGCCTGCTCGAGCTGCGACTTCGGAGCGACGCTCTTGTCGAACAGTTGCTCGGCGCGCTTGTTGGCGAGATCGGCGGTTTCGACGCCCCTTTCCGCAGCGGCGAGATTGGCCTCCGCCGTCTTGACAGCGAGCTGGTAATCCGTGGCATCGACCCGGGCGAGAACGTCGCCCGGCATCACCCGGTCGCCGATATCGACGAGCCGCTCGGTGATCTTGCCCGCCACCCGGAATCCGAGATTCATCTCCGTGCGCGCCTTGACCGAACCTGAATAATCAAGCTTGCGGGTATCGTCGGCCCTGGCAATCTCGACGACCTTCACCGGCCGGATAACTTCCTTGACCTCAGCGTTTTCTTCCGAGCAGGCGGAAAGGCCGATGCCGATGGCGCCGACGAGCACGAGGCTCGCGACGGACGGCATGCGATTACTGACGGTCTTCAGCGAAAACATCTTCCGCACTCCTAGATCGTTTCGGGATTTCCGGCGGCCTTTGCCGTCGCTTATTTCTTGAGCGCCCTGATCACGTAATCAATCAGTTCGTCGACGCTTGCGCGGTTGGTTTTAGCAAGACATTGGGCCACCATCTGCGGATGGACGAGATTGATCGTCGCCGCGCCGAAGCAGCGTGAAGCAACGACCGGATCCTGCTCGGCGAATTCCCCGGCTGCGATGCCCTCGGCGATGATCTCGGCGATGAGATCATGGATGCGATCGATATGTTTCTCGATCACATGCCAGTCGCGCTCGATCGCGACGATGATCATCTCGTGCACCTTCATCTCATCGAGCATCAGATCCAGCGTCAGTTGATGCTGGGTTTCGACATAGCGGCGCAACCGCTCGCTGGCGCTGATCGGCTGATGGCGGATGTCGTAGGCGATTTGATAGGCGGTAGCGAGCATGCGCCCGCAAAGCGCCTGATGGATTTCCACCTTCGAAGCGAAGAAACGATAGATATTGGCAGGCGACATGCCGAGATCACGGGCAATGTCGGCCACCGTCGTTTTGCTGTAGCCGTAGTGACGGAACAGCCGCTCGGCCGCGTCCAGAATGCGCGTGACATTCTCCTGCCGCGTAACGTCGATGGTAGTTTCCGCAATGTCGTTCATGAGTTTCGAGGCCTCGAGTTACGACTGACGATTTTTGATTTTCGTCATTCGTAAAATGTCAGACATCATTTGTCAATGCTAGCCGTTAGGCGCAAGCGGCCGAGCGTGATGATTTTGAAGGATGTGACAATGAGCGCGGGCCACGATTGAAAAGTGCCGCGACGCCGAAGCGTGCGGCACCTCGTTGGCGACAGCAGAAAAAATCAGGCGAGCTTAACGTCGAGCGTGATCGGAACGGCGGCGAGCGCTTTGGAAATCGGGCAGCCGGCCTTCGCCTTGTTGGCGAGCTCAGTGAAGGTTGCCTCATCCGCACCCGGGATGCGGCCTGAAAGCGAAAGATGGATGGCGGTGACGGCAAAGCCCCCTTCGACGCTTTCGAGCGTCACCTTGGCGGAGGTTTCCATATGCTCGGCGGTGAAACCGGCTTCGCCGAGGATGAGCGACAGCGCCATGGTGAAGCAGCCGGCATGGGCCGCGCCGATCAGCTCTTCCGGATTGGTGCCAGGGATGCCTTCGAAACGGCTGGCAAAGCCATAGGGATAGTCTGTCAGCGCGCCGCTCTGAGTTGTGATCAGGCCTTTGCCGTCCTTGAGGCCACCGGTCCAATGAGCCGAAGCCGTACGATTGATCTGCATGCCATCCTCCTGTTTTCGGTTGAGCTTTCAGGCAGCGGCGATGGCCGCTCCAAGCCTGTGGGAGATCCAGGTTCGCCTTCCCGACAGGCAATATAACGCTCTATCGGCAGAAGACGACAGGCTTGTAAAAATCCAGTAGGCAGTGCCGCTCAGACGGCATGCTGCAGGACGCTGAGGCCGCCGTCGATCGTCAGGCAGGTTGCGTTCATGAAAGGGCATTCGTCGGAAATCATGAACACCGCCGCCATGGCGATCTCCTCCGGCGATGCGATCCGCCCGCCGGGATGGAGCCTCATCGTTTCGGCCTTGGCCGCTTCGGGATCGGGGAAGCTATTCCAGTAGTCTATCACTTTCTGGGTCGAGACATAGCCCGGCGCCAGAGCATTAACCCGGATATTTCGGGCCGCGTACTCCAGGCCCAGGGATTTCGTCATGCCGAGCAGCGCATGTTTCGCCAGCGGGTAAGGAAAGGTATGCGGGATGATCGTGAAGGCGTGGGTGGAAGTGATATTGAGGATGACGCCGCCGCCGCGCTCGATCAGGCCGGGCAGCACAGCCTTGCAGCAGTTCCAAGCGCCCTTGAGATTGATATCGAAGCAGCGGCTCCACTCCTCGTCCGTCGTCGCAAGCGGTTCGGCAAAGATGTTGACCCCGGCATTGTTGACAAGCGCGTTCAGCGGACCGATCTCCTCATTCGCCTCGGCAACCGCCCGCGTGATCGTTCCGGCATCGGTTATATCGGCCGGCAGATAACCGACCCGGCCGCCGGTGCTTGCCAGCTCTGCGGCGGCCCGCGCCAGCAGCGCCGCATTGCGGTCAACGAGATAGACGGCTGCATGCTCGCTTATGAACGCCTTCGCGATCGCAAGGCCGATACCCTGCGCAGCGCCCGTTATCAGTATGTTCTTGCCCTGCAGGCGGTTGCTCATGATCTTCCCTCCGGTTGAACCGGCAGCGCCGACAGATCGATCGTCACTTTAGCGGAAAGACCCTCACCTGGCGCAAGCGGTTTTAGACCTCCGAACTCAGGCAGGTGATGGCCGTTCGGCAAATGGCTCATCGGTTCGAGGCAGAAAAAATCCGTGCGGTCGAGCCGCATGTATAGCATGAATCGGCAAAGCGCGGCATCGGCTTCCACTGCCGCCTGAATTCCAAGTTCCGGCCAGGCGATGGCTGCCCGCCCATTCCACCCCTCGAAGGCATTATTCATCCAGAGCCGCGGCAGCGGCTTGCCGGACCTGAAGTCGAAATCATCAGGGACCGGGCCAGGTTCACCGGGGAGATGGTCGTGCCGCTCGTTCCAGAAGCGGCCGGCGGCAATCGTCAATCGTGTTTCCGGCGTCCTTACGAAGAAGGGATGCTGACCCAGGCCGAAGGGCAGAGCCGCCTCACCGCGGTTCCTCACAGAAAGCGCCAGCACCAGCCGATTGCCGGCGAGACGGATCTCCTGCCGGGCCAGATAGGTATAGGGCGAGATTGCATCGGCATCACGCGAAAAGCGGAGCTGCACATGCTCAGGGCCTAATTCCTCCGGCTGCCAAAGGCTGATCCAGCCATCGCCGTGCAGATAGAGGGGATCGTGACAATTTCGCTGGAAGGCATAGTCGCGTCCGCCGAAGGACATGGCATTACCTTCCACGCGGTTGCCAAAAGGCACCATGGGAAAACTCGCGACGATTCCGTTTGGGCCGCCGACCGGAACGAGAAAGGGCTTGCCCCGATAGGTTGCGGCGGTGAGGGCGGCGCCCCGGCGGCTGACCCCGACTGACAGATCGCCGTTGCTCAGCTCGACTTCATCTCCACCATGTCCGTTGCTCATCCACGCCGCCCTGCCGCCGAAGACCTCAGATTGTCGAGCAGCACAGCGATCAACAGGATCAACCCGCGCACGACATACTGATAGAAAGCCTGGATATTCAGCAAATTCATAACGTTTTCGGCGATTCCCATGATCAGAACGCCGACAATGACGCCGCTCATCGCCGCCCGGCCTCCGGAAAGCGAAACGCCGCCGAGCACGCAGGCCGAAATCACCGAGAGTTCGAGTCCCGTCGCTGCATTCGGCTGGCCGGAGGTGATGCGCGAGGCAAGCAGGATCCCGGCGATGCCGCAGACGAGGCCCTGCAGCGCAAAGATCCAGATGCGCATGTTGACGACATTGACGCCGGCGAGCCGCGAGGCTTCCGGATTGCCGCCGATCGCCAGCGTGTTCTTGCCGAAGACGGTGCGGTTGAGCACGAAGCCGAAGAAGATGAAAAGGATGAGCATGATCCAGATCGGCGTGGGCACGGTGAGGAAGCGCGACAGAGCAAGCTGGTAGAAGGCCGGATCGTTGATGCCGACGGCGCGGCCATCCGAGGCGATCAGCGCCAGTCCGCGCACGATCTGCATGGTCGCAAGGGTGGTGATCAGCGCGTTGATGCGGAAGCGGGCGATGACGATGCCATTGACGAAGCCAACGATCGCGCCGCACAGCAGAGCGGCCACCAACCCGACCGGAATGGAGCCTGTGGCGTTCGAGACCATCACTGCGGCCATGCCGGAGAAGGCCACGATCGATCCGACCGAAAGATCGAAATCGCGGGAGGCAAGGCAGAACATCATCGTGCAGGCGACGATGCCGATCGTGACGACAGACTGCAGAAGCCCCAGCATGTTCCGCTCGGTCAGGAAGTTCGGAACAAAGAGCGAGACGATCACGAAGGCGGCAGCGAAGATCACCACCAGTCCCTGTTCGCCGAGAAGGATTTTTTTCAACGAGTTCATCGTCCTGTTCCTGATCCTAGATGGTGCCGGCAGCGTTCTTGTCGGGAAGAGCCGCCGTCAGAATGCCGCGCTCGTCGAAATCCGGGCGGGCGACGTCGGTCGCCACCCTGCCCTGGCACATCACCATGATGCGGTCGGATATGCCCATCACTTCGGGCAGTTCGCTCGAGATCACTACGATCGCCATGCCTCCGGCCGCCAGCTCATAAAGAATTTCGTAGATCTCCGACTTCGCTCCGACGTCGATTCCACGCGTCGGCTCGTCGATCACAAGAACCTTGATGTCTTGTTCTGAAAGCCAGCGGCCCAGGATGACCTTCTGCTGGTTGCCGCCTGAAAGATTGATGATGTCCTGCTTGCGTGAGGGCGTCCGCACTCGTAGCCGGGAAATGAATTCATCCGCCAGCGCCGCCTCCTTTTTTAGGTTCAGAATACCAAAGGGCGAGAAATGGCGGCGCGACGAGATGGCTATATTCTCTTCGATCGACCGTCCCTGGACGATGCCATCGGACTTGCGGTCCTCCGGGCAGAGCACCATGCCGGCATCGATCGCCGCTTTCGGATCATTCGGCGAAACGGCGGCGCCATCGATCGTCACCTGGCCCTGATGCCTTTGATCGGCGCCGTAGAGCAGCCGCGCCATCTCACTGCGGCCGGCGCCGATCAGGCCGAAGAAGCCGAGGATCTCGCCCTGGCGGACAGCAAAGCTGATAGGATTGCGCAGCCTTGGTCCGGACAGGTCCTTGACCTCGAGCCTGATGTCGCCGAGAGGGCGTCCGCGCCACCCCCAGATATCGCTGATCTCGCGGCCGACCATCTCCGAGATGATCTGTTCACGTGTCGTCCCGGCAATCTGAGGGTGATGGGCGGCAAGCCTGCCGTCGCGCAGCACGGTCAGACTGTCGCAAAGCCTAAATATCTCGTCGAGACGGTGCGAGACATAGAGAATGACCGTTCCCCTCGCCTTCAGCCTGTCGATAAGCGAAAACAGGATTTCGCTTTCACGCGAGGAAAGAGAGGAGGTCGGCTCATCAAGCGCGATGACCCGCGCTTCGAGCATGACGGCCTTGGCGATCTCGACCATCTGCCGGGCGCCGATTGAAAGCGAGGCGACCTTGGCGGACGGATCGACATCGATGCCGATCTCCTCGAGCTTCGTCCGCACCGTCTCGATCAGGGTTTTGCTAAGGATTACTCCGCCCCTGGCGGGAAAGCGGCCAAGCCAGAGGTTTTCGGCGACGGTCAGCTCAGGAACGAGCTGCAGCTCCTGATGAATGACGATGACCCCGGCATGGAAGGCGTCACGAACCGAGGCATATTTCTGTTCTTCGCCGGCGATGAGAATGCTGCCGGCGTCGGCGGCCTGATCGCCCGACAGCACGCGGATCAGTGTCGATTTACCAGCGCCGTTCTCACCCATCAGGCCGTGCACGGCGCCCTTTTCGACCGTGAACGAGACGCCCGACAGCGCCTGCACGCCGGGATAGCCCTTGGAGATATGTTTGAATTCGAGGAAAGCCATTATCACTCCGCCGAAGGTTCCAGCGGCACGCGTAGGCGGCCGCCGGAAATGCATCATCTTGGCGATTGATCACTCGATGCCAAGTTCCTTCCGGACCTGCTCATAATTGCCGCGCAGCGCCAGGGAACCCGAAGTCAGCGTCAGCTTTTCAGGCTCTTTGCCGTTGGCGATCCAGTCATACATGTTCAGCGCCGTTTCATAACCGTGACGCTTCGGTGAGATGATGACCGTGCCGAAGAAGCCCGTGGCGGATGGCTTCTTGAATTCGTTGATCGCAGATTCCGCGCCGCCGATACCGACTCCGATGACGTTGGCTGCAGGAATGCCGACCGACTCCGAAGCGCGGACGGCGCCGAGGACGGCTTCGTCGTTAAGGCCGAAGGCGACCCAGTATTTCACGTCGGCGTGCTTGTTGAGTACGGTGGTCGCCGCGTTGAGCGCTGCCTCCGTATCCGTCTTCGCCTGCGGCGCATCATAGATGTTCTCGGCCGGAAAACCGGCGGACTTCAGGACCGAGATCGCACCCTCGACGCGGTCGACGGCGGTCGGCAGCTGATCGTAGGAGACCCGGATCGCGCCGACATTCTTCATGTCCCAGCCGCGCTTCTCGATTTCGTCGACGATCGCCTGACCAACGGTCTCGCCGATCTTCGTGGCCGAGATACCCATATGCGGCACATCTTCCAGCGGCTTGCCGTCGGCACTGACGAGACGGTCGTCAACCGTCATCAGCTTCAGCTGGTTGGCTTCAGCCTTGGCGACGATGCCCGGCCCGAGCTTGACGTCGGGGGTGCAGATGATGAAGCCCTGCGCACCCTGTGCGCCGAGATTGTCGATCGCCGACTGGACCTTCTCGCCGTCCTCCGCGCCGATCTTGACGACGGTGAAGCCTCTTTCCTTGGCGGCCTGATCGGCGAACTTCCATTCGTCCTGGAACCAGGGCTCTTCCGGCTGCTTCACGATGAAACCGATCTTGACGTCCGCGGAAAATGCCGAGCCGGCTGCCAGAACGGCGAAAGTGCCAGCCAGAATAGCTGCTTTGAGCAAGCGCATGTCTCTCTCCCTAAACTCTGAAATCGAGCAACTGCCTCCCCGGCAGCATGCAATGAATTATGTTAAATCATCATACCAGTCAATTGCCAATGTATGATGATTGGAATAATAGTGTACTCAGCGAGCCGGATGGACCCGTCGCAAAACGGACCGAATTCGGATAATCAGGTTCGGTTGCTGCCCGGGAGAGAGTGCGGAGAGGTGAAGTTGGAATCGACTGAGGAACAGGGCCGAACGGAAAGCTCCAGCAGCGAACGCCGACCGCGCGTACGCCGCAACGTCACGGCAGCGATCGCTCAGGACATCTGCGCGGACCGCTATCCCTCGGGCTCGCCGTTGCCGCGCGAGAACGACCTCTGCGAACTGTACGGCGTCAGCCGCACTGTGATCCGCGAATCGTTGAAAGTCCTGGAATCCAAGGGGCTCGTCCGCGGCAAGCCGCGGGTCGGGACAACCGTTTGCGATCGGGATGAATGGAACATCCTGGACGCCGAGGTGCTCGACTGGATGGGACCTTACATCAGGGACTTCGACCTGCTCGGCTGCATCCTCGAAGCGCGCCGCACCATTGAGCCGGCGGCCGCCGAATATGCCGCCGAACGTGCCAGCGCCCAGGAAATCGCCGATCTCGACAAGGCCTGGCGCCAGATGCGCGACAGCTCAGGCGAACCGGAAAGCTTCACCGACGCCGACGTCATGTTCCATACGGTGCTGCTCACCGCCAGCCACAACCAAGTGTTCCGCCGTCTGTCGAGCGCCATCCACGCCGCTCTGACATATGCGTTGCATGCCTCCAACATCGCGGTCGAAAACCGGGAGGATGCGGTGCTCGTTCACGGCGAGCTGGTCGAGGCCCTGCGCATGCGCGACAAGGCCGGCGCCAGGGAATGCGCCAATCGCATGCTCGACCTTGCAGTGCGCGACCTTGCCGCCGCCGAGAAGGCGATCGGCAGATCGAAATGATCGATCACGAGAAGCCGCGGACGCGCTGTCCTGTCGCAAATCCGAGAAGAGATTAGGACCCACGATGAAGATCACCAAACTCACCACCTATATCGTTCCGCCGCGCTGGCTGTTTCTGAAGGTCGAGACCGACGAGGGGATCGTCGGCTGGGGCGAGCCGGTTGTCGAAGGCCGCGCGCTGACCGTCGAGGCCGCCGTCCACGAACTGGAAGACTACCTGATCGGCAGGGATCCTTTCCTGATCGAGGACCACTGGACGGTGATGTATCGCGGCGGCTTCTATCGCGGCGGCGCTGCCCACATGAGCGCAATTTCAGGCATCGACCAGGCGCTGTGGGATATCAAGGGCAAGGCTCTCGGCCAGCCGATCCATTCCCTGCTCGGTGGCAAGCTGCGCGACCGCATCAAGGTCTATTCCTGGATCGGCGGCGATCGTCCGTCTGATGTCGCCAACAATGCCAAAGACGTAATCGCCCGCGGCTTCAAGGCGATCAAGCTCAATGGCTGCGAGGAGATGCAGATCGTCGATACCAACGAGAAGGTGGAGAGGGCGGTCGAGACCATCGCCATCATACGCGAGGCGATCGGCCCGCATATCGGCATCGGTGTCGATTTCCACGGCCGCGTCCATAAGCCGATGGCCAAGGTTCTCGCCAAGGAGCTCGAGCCCTACAAGCTGATGTTCATAGAGGAACCGGTCCTTTCGGAAAATAAGGAAGCGCTGCGCGATATCGTCAACCATACCTCGACGCCGATTGCGCTCGGCGAACGGCTCTATTCGCGATGGGACTTCAAACAGGTGCTTTCGGACGGCTATGTCGACATCATCCAGCCGGATCTTTCCCACGCCGGCGGCATCACCGAATGCCGCAAGATTGCGGCCATGGCCGAAGCCTACGACATAGCGCTCGCGCCGCATTGCCCGCTCGGTCCGATCGCACTCGCGGCCTGCCTGCAGGTCGATGCCGTCAGCTACAATGCCTTCATCCAGGAGCAGAGCCTCGGCATCCATTACAATACCGGCAACGACATCCTCGATTACATCTCCAACAAGGAGGTGTTCCAATATGCCGATGGTTTCGTCTCTATCCCGCAGGGGCCAGGTCTCGGCATCGAGGTCGACGAGGCCTACGTCATCGAACGCGCCAAGGAAGGCCATCGCTGGCGCAATCCGATCTGGCGCCATGCCGATGGCAGCTTCGCCGAGTGGTGAAAGTGGAAGGGTCGCCCAAGCGGCCCTTTTTTAATCGCCCTGTCGGAGATTGGGCGCTTCACCCGTCATAATGGAAACTCAAAGAGGAGATTTCGGAATGGCCAGAGCAATTGCAGTCATCGTCGCCCGCATCATCTTCAGCTTCATTTTCTTCATGGCAGCCGGCTTCAAGTTCGCTGATATCGGCGCCACGGCGGGCTATATCGCTGCCGCCGGCTTCCCGATGGGGACCTTGCTCACCTGGGTCGCAGCCTTTTTCGAGATCGCCTTGGCCCTTGCCTTCATATCAGGCGCCTTCTTCACCGAGGCGAGCCTGCTGGCAGGCATCTACGTGATCTTCCTTGCCTTCGCCTTCCACGGACCGTCCCATTGGCCACAGAACCAGGCTGAATTCGGCTTCTTCATCGATCACTTCACCTTCCTGGCCGGCCTGCTCTTCGCCGCCGTCCACGGGCCAGAAAAATGGGCCTTGCGGCAAGCGCTCCTCAGATAGCCAATCCACTGCTGCCTCCGGAACCAACTGTCGCGCTGAACATTGCCTATCGACAGAAGATCAAGGAGCCAGCCCATGGAGCTCGAGGGAAAGATCGCATTGGTGACGGGTGCCGGTTCCGGTATCGGCAAAGCGGCCGCGTTAAGGCTCGCCGCCGAGGGAGCAAGGGTCGCAGTCCTGAGCCGCACCGCCGACGAGGTGGAAAGGACCTGCGCCGAGATCACCGCCGCCGGCGGTCAGTCGATCGCCTTGACGGCCGATACGAGCGACGAAGCGCAAATGCGAACCGCGGTGAAGAAGCTCACGGACAGCTTCGGCGGCCTCGACATCGTCGTCGCCAATGCCGGGATCAACGGCGTCTGGGCTCCGATCGACGATCTGAAGCCGGACGAATGGGACAAGACCATCGCCGTCAATCTGCGCGGCACCTATCTGACCCTGCATCTGACGGTTCCGCATCTGAAGCACCGCGGCGGTTCGATCGTCGTCGTCTCCTCGATTAATGGCACCCGCACCTTCACGACGCCGGGCGCCACCGCCTACACCACAACCAAGGCTGGCCAGGTCGCCATAGTGCAGCAGCTTGCCCTTGAACTCGGCCGCCATGGCATCCGCGTCAATGCCGTCTGCCCCGGCGAGATCGAGACCAATATCAGCGCCAATACCGACAGCCGCCGCCGCGAGGAAACAGAGGTACCGGTCATCTGGCCGGAAGGCGATATCCCTATTGCCGGCGGAAAGGCGGGCAAAAGCGAAGATGTTGCCGAAACCATCCTCTTCCTTGCCTCCGATCGTGCCCGGCACATCACTGGCACACCGATCTGGATCGACGGCGGCCAGGGCCTGTTGCGGTAATCCTCGAACGTTCGCGGAAAGTCAGCTGTTCAGCCGCGCGCTGTCAAGCGTATAGAGTTCCTGGGCACGCTGTACCCCGCGCAAAGCATAACGTCCGACGCATGCCAGCGCGGCGCGCTCTTCCGCCGGTATCGCCGCGGCGAAATCGGAGGAGATCAGCAGGTTGAGGTCGACCGAACGACACATGGAGGCGATTCGGCTGACCTCGTTGACGGCGGGGCCGATGACCGTGAAGTCCAGCCGATCCTGGCTGCCGATATTGCCGTAGAACACATCGCCGATATGCAGGCCGATATAAACATCCGTCGTCGGCCTGCCATCAGCCGCGCGCGCCGCATTCAGCGTGACGAGCTTTTCCCGCAGCAGCGATTCGGCCCTGAGCGCCGCACGGCAGGTCTCGGCCGGCACTTCGCCCTTGAAGATGGCGAGCACACCATCGCCGATCAGCTTCAGCACGTTGCCACCGGCCTCATGGATCGCCGAGATGGCTACCTCGCTGTAATCGTTGAGCAGCGGAATGATTTCCTCCGGCGGCACGCGATCGGAAATCTTGGTGTAGTTCAACAGATCGGAAAACCACAGCGCCGCCGAGATGCGCTCCGATTTACCGCGGCTGATCTTGCCTTCCATCACCTGGCGCGCCGCATCCTCGCCGAGATAGACTTCCGCGATGGTGCGGGCGATGCGCCCGAGCGCGATGCACTTGATCGCCAGGCCGAGGACCGGCACGAGCTTGCGCAGAATGGCGAGATCGTGCTCCGAGAAACCCTCGGGATGCTTGGTTGCGAAATGGGAAAAGAAGCAATCCATCTCACCGATCGTGCCGGCTTCGCTGAAACGATGCATCATCGCCACGAAATCCGTGTGGCCGGCATCGGCGATCTTGTCGAGCATTGTGAAATCGGCCGGATCGCCGAAGCCCAGCCGTCGGCGTACTTCCCGCTCGTTACCCGACCAAAGATGGTAAAAGGCCGATCGCTGCCAGCTCGACGCCGCTTCGCCCGAGCTCGTCGGACCATATTCGAATTCGGTTTCGATTTCCTCGACGCTGTCCCAGCGGAAGGCCCGGCCCTCATGCACGGGGTGCAGCGTATCCATCAGCGCCATGCCGCGGTCGAGCGGCAGCCCGGCATCCCGACAGGCCGCGCAGAAACCGGTCATGAGCTCGGCTTCCGAAACACCTTTCAGTCCCTGCTCCGTAACCCAGGCCGCAATCGTGCCGACGTCGCTGTAATCCATGCCGCTCACCTTCGCTTCAACCTAAGCTGTAGCCCGAATTCGGGATGGAGGGAAAGGAAATTGCCTCAGCCGCCCGCAGGCATATTATAAGGCGTGACGATTTCGACGGAAGAAAGCGAGGCCGGAACGGCCCGCCGGGGCGCAGTAGCGCGGCTCATGATCGCCCTGAAGGCCGAACGCGCATCGGTTCTGAGATCGTGATGCAGCACAAAGCCGATGCGGCCCGCCGCAAGCAGCGCTCTGTTGTCGGCATCGAGGTCATGGGCGACGAAGACGCGGATGGAACGGTCGGCCGCATCGAAAGCCGCCAGCACCGCGCGATTGCCGCCGCCGATCGAATAGACGGCGTTGATGGCAGGATCGGCCGCAAGCGCTGCCGCCGCAAGCGTTCCTGTCGCGGCATCCGTGCCGTGTCCCTCGCTGAGTTCGGTGATGCCGATCCCGGGATAATAGGCGCGGATGACGCGGCGAAAACCGTTTTCGCGCTCTTCCTCGCCGCGGAACCGTCCGCTCGACAGCGTCACCAGCACTTGACCACCGCCAGACCCGAAGAACTCGCCGATGAGATAGGCTGCCGTCTCCCCCGCCGTCCGGTTGTCGGCGCCGGCATAGGCTATGCGGGCCGAATTCGGCAGATCCGTCACCAGCGTTACAACTGGAATGCCGGCCGAATCCGCCCGTGCGACGGCAGCCACCACCTCGGCGACGTCAGGCGCCTTGAGCACGATGCCGTGCGTGCCGCGCAGCCGGATGCGATCGAGAAGCTGAACCAACTCGGCCGGTCTCATCACCTCGGCGAAATGAAAACGGCAGCGGAAGACACCGGGCAGGAAGGCCGCCATCTCTGCCTCGAAGGCGGCACGCACTGTATCGCTGAACCGCTGTGGCGTCTCCATGACGATATCGATCGCTAGCGTGCGCCCGCTGCCCATTGCACCGGCCTGCTGCTTCTCGAGCTCCGCAATCGCCGCCCTCACCCGCATTTCCGTCTGCCGGCGCACACCGGGCCTGCCGTTCAGCACCCGGTCGACGGTGGCGGTGCTCAGCCCCGCCTGGAAGGCGATGTCCTTGACGAGAAAGGGATGCGCCATGGCTCCGTCTGATGGTTTTTTGATGGATTGCTGATCTATATCACCTCGCGGCCCGGCGTATAGTGCCTCCACTGGAAACAGGGAGGAGCCGCGATGAAAACCGATAACCTGCAGAAACTGCATGCCGACCGCGTCTGGCTTAGCGAAGACGCCTGCGATCTCGAGGATTTTCGCCGGTTTGCGGAAAAGCCGACCGTCCTTGCCGAATACCCCACAGCTTCGGCGGTGGAAAAAAACATCTTGATCTATGACAGCCGCAAGGTGACGGCAGCGGCCGCTACGCCGGAAGGCCGGCGCGCCGTGTTGGCCGAGATCTGCGAGGCCTTTGGCGAAGGCCCGGGCGTCGTCGTTTTCAAGCATGCCTACCACGATGGCGGCATCATCGACCGCGCCAGCGCGATCTTCGACGCCATCATCGAGGAGCAGCACCGCACCTCGACTGGCGGCGGCGATCACTTTGCCAAGCCCGGCGCCAACGATCGCATCTGGAATTCGCTGGAAAAACACTGCCTCGCCGATCCGGAAAATTTCGCCGAATATTACGGCAACGCCATTATCGCGCTCGCAAGCGAAGCCTGGCTCGGTCCGAGCTATCAGATGACGGCTCAGGTCAACCGCGTCAATCCGGGCGGTGCGGCGCAGTCGGCCCATCGCGACTACCATCTCGGCTTCCAGTCCTCTGCAGTCATCGAGCAATTTCCGGCGCACGTGCACCGTCTCTCCCCTGTTCTGACGCTGCAGGGTGCGGTTGCTCATTGCGACATGCCGCTGGAAAGCGGTCCGACACTCTTCCTGCCGCACAGCCAGAGGTATGTGCCGGGTTATCTGGCACTGAAGCGCCAGGAGTTCCGGGATTATTTCGAGGCCAACCATGTCCAGCTGCCGTTCGAAAAGGGCGATGTCGTTTTTTTCAATCCCGCCCTCTTCCACGCCGCCGGCACCAACCGTTCGGCCGACATCAAGCGTGTCGCCAACCTCCTGCAAGTCTCGTCCGCCTTCGGACGGGCCATGGAGACCGTCAATCGGGAGAGAATGAGCGCCAGACTCTTTCCCGCCCTGAAGGCGTTGCAAGATAGGCTCTCGCCCGACGAAATCGCCAACGCCGTCGCCGCCTGCGCCGAAGGTTATTCCTTCCCCACCAATCTTGACCGCGATCCGCCACTCGGAGGTCTGGCGCCGAAAACGCAGGCGCAGCTGATGCACGAGGCGCTCAGAGAAGGCTGGAGCGACGAGACCTTTAAGGCAGCGCTTGCCGAGCAGGCGCAGAAGAAATTGAGCTGACTTCGAATTCCGGAGCCCCTCATCCGAGCCTTCCGCACCCCCGCGGAAGGGCGTTCGCACATCATCAAGAAGGAGGACCACATGAGCACGGATCAAGGCCGCCTCGACGGCAAGATCGCCATCGTCACCGGTGGTACGCAGGGTTTGGGCGCAACCATCGCCCATCTCTTCGCTGAACGCGGCGCGGCAGGCATCGTCATCTGCGGCCGCAATGAAGCCAAAGGCAAGGCGAAGGCGGCGGAGATTTCGGCCGCGACCGGCGCCAGGGTCGTCTATATCAAGGCCGACCTCGGCACGGTCGACGACGCCAGGAATGTCGTACGGGCCTGCGACGAAGCCTTCGGCCGCGTCGACGCACTGGTCAATGCCGCCGCCATCACCGATCGCGGCACCATTCTCGACACCAGCCCCGAGCTCTTCGACGCCATGTTCGCCGTCAATGTGCGCGCACCGTTTTTCTTGATGCAGGAAACGGTGAAGGTCATGCGCCGCGAAAAGATCGAGGGAACGATCGTCAACATCGGCTCGATGTCGGCCAAGGCGGGCCAACCCTTCATTGCCGCCTATTGTGCCTCCAAGGGTGCGCTCGAAACGTTGACGAAGAACACCGCCTATGCGCTGCTGCGCAACCGTATCCGCGTTAACGGCCTGAATATCGGCTGGATGGCTTCCGAAGGCGAGGACCGCATTCAGCGCGAATATCACAATGCACCCGCCGACTGGCTGGAGAAGGCGGCGGCGAGCCAGCCTTTCGGCCGGCTCGTCGACCCGCATGAGGTAGCGCGCGCCTGCGCCTACCTGTCATCGGCCGAATCCGGCCTGATGACCGGCTCGGTCATCTGCTTCGACCAGTCGATCTGGGGTGCTTACGACGGCTCGCCGCATCCGGTCGCCGCCCTCTGAAAAAACTGGAGCCCAGCATTTCCGATTGTCGGGCTCTGGTACCTCCCGAAATTTGTCGATAGGAAAAGGACGACAGCATTCAGGGAGGAAACTTGGCGTGGCCGACAATCCGCTTTACGACATCCGCGATGAACGTTTCGGCGCTCTGGTAATCGGCAGCGCCGCCCTCGAGGAGCTCTATTCCGGCTGCCGCTGGGCGGAAGGCCCGGTCTGGTTTTCCGATCTGAACTGCCTTCTCTGGAGCGATATCCCGAACGAACGCATGATGCGCTGGACGCCGGACGGAACCGTCTCGGTCTTCCGCTCGCCGTCAAACTATGTGAACGGCAATACCCGCGACAAGCAGGGCCGGCTGATCTCCTGCGAACATGGCGGCCGCCGTGTCACCCGCACCGATCCGGACGGCAGCATCACCGTCCTCGCCGACAGCTACAAGGGCAAGAGATTAAACTCGCCGAACGACGTCGTCGTCCATTCGGACGGCGGGATCTGGTTTACCGATCCGACCTACGGCATCCTCTCGGACTACGAGGGCCACAAGGCCGAGCCGGAGCAGCCGACCCGCAACGTCTATCGGATCGACCCTGCAAGCGGCGCGGTCGATGCCGTCGTCGAGGATTTCATCCAGCCGAACGGTCTCGCCTTTTCGCCCGATGAGACGAAACTCTACATTGCCGATTCCGGTTCGGGCAAACATGAAGTGCCATGCCATGTAAGAGTTTTCGATGTCGTCGACGGCAGGAAGCTCGCCAACAGCCGCTATTTCTGCAGCCTCGATGCCGGCCATCCAGACGGCTTCCGTATCGATGTCAGCGGGAACCTCTGGACGAGCGCCGGTGATGGTGTGCACTGCTTCTCACCCGATTGCACGCTGCTCGGCAAGATCAGAGTGCCACAGACGGTGTCCAATCTCACCTTCGGCGGCCCTAAGAAGAACCGGCTCTTCATCACCGCAACCCGTTCGGTCTATTCGATTTATACCAAGACGAACGGCGCGCAATATCCGTAAGGATCGGCGCGCCGCCAAAAATGCCCGTGTGGCTTTAGGCCTTCACGGCGGCTGGCCTGCCGTGCAGCGGCTCGGCGCGGTGCCAGTTCTCCAGGGTGCGGCCATCCGTATGCTTCTGCCGCGCCCAGCGAATCCCGTTAGAGATCACCTTGTGCACGGTCTTGTCGTGATAGATCGGATAGGTCTCATGGCCGGGGCTGAAGAAGAAGATGCGCCCCCGTCCCCGCTGAAAGGTGCAGCCGCTGCGGAACACTTCGCCGCCGGAATACCAGGAGATGAATACGAGTTCGTCCGGCTGGGGGATGTCGAAGGGTTCGCCGTACATTTCCGAGGCATTGACCTCGAAATAGGGCGGCAGGCCCTCGGCGATCGGATGTGAGGGATTGACCACCCACACACGCTCCAGGTCGCCATCCGGCGTCTCACGCCAGGAGAGGTTGGCGTTGGTGCCCATCAGCCGGCGGAAGAGCTTGGAGTGGTGGCCGGAATGCAGCACCAGCAGGCCCATGCCCTTCAGCACGCGCTGCTGCACCCGATCGATCAGCCCGTCGCTGACCTCCTCATGCGCCATATGGCCCCACCACAGCAGCACGTCGGTATTGTTGAGCACGCTGTCCGGCAAGCCCTCGTCGGGATCGTCAAGCGTGCCACGGCGGATTTGGAAATCCGGATGGGCAATGCCGGCGGCGATCGCGCCGTCGATACGGTCGGGATAAATCTCCTGGACCTCCTTGTGGAGCTGCTCGTGGCGTCCCTCGTTCCAGATGGTGACCTTGATCGTCATGGAATTCCTCAATCTTTGATGTCAGGCGGTTGCCGGACGGATCACCCGGCCGGCGGAATCGAACAGATGGCAGGCGGCGGGATCGGCCGTCAGCGACACGCGATCTCCCGGCCGCACCGCGATGTCGCCCTCGGCGCGCACGACGATCGGCTGCTGCTGCGAGCCGACGGTCATGTACGTCTCGACGCCCAGGCGCTCGACGATGACGACCTCGGCAGAGAAATCGCCCTGCCCATTTGACGCGAGTTTCAGGTGTTCGGGGCGGATGCCGAGCTTGGCGTCACCCTGCGGCACAGAACCGTTCGCATCCAAGAGATCGATCGCGAGGCCGAGAGGGCTTTCCAGATGCACCTTGCCGGCATCCCGGCGTGTCGCCGTCATCGGCAGCACATTCATCTTCGGCGAACCGATGAAGGTCGCCACGAACTCGTTGTCCGGGTGATGATAGAGCTCCATCGGTGCGCCCTGCTGGGCAACGACACCCTTGTTCAGCACGACGATACGGTCGGCCATCGTCATCGCCTCCACCTGGTCATGGGTGACATAGACGACGGTCGCCTTCAGCTCGCGGTGCAGGCGCTGCAGCTCGGCTCGCATCTGCACCCGGAGCGCCGAATCGAGGTTCGACAGCGGCTCGTCGAACAGGACCAGCGACGGCTTCTTGATGATGGCGCGGCCGATCGCCACGCGCTGGCGCTGGCCGCCGGAAAGGGCCGCGGGCTTGCGATTGAGGTAGTAGGTCAGCTGCAGGATCTCGGCGACAGCGTCCACCTGCCTGCGGATTTCTGATTCAGGCACCTTCTTCAAGCTGAGCGAGAAACCGATATTTTCGGCGACCGTCATATGCGGATAGAGCGCATAGGACTGGAACACCATGGCGATGCCGCGCTTGTCAGGCGGCACGTCGTTGATGCGCTTCCCGTTGAGGACAAGATCGCCTTCATCGATGCCTTCGAGGCCGGCTATCATGCGCAGAAGCGTCGACTTGCCGCATCCGGACGGGCCGACGAAAACGGCGAATTCCCCGTCTTCCACGGTGATGTCGACGCCCTTGATGACCTCCAGCGCGCCATAAAACTTGCGAACGTTTCTAAGAGTGATCATCCGTTTCTCTTTCTGAATCTCAGCCCTTAACGCCGCCCGAGAACGTCTGGACGAGGAAGCGGCGCGCAAAGCCGAAGGCTATGACGGCGGGCAGCAGGTAGATGAAGGCGAGCGCCGTCAGCAGGCCGTAGTCGATCTCGTTGATCCGCAGGAAGGCGCGGAACAGACCGAGCGGCAGCGTCTGCAACTCGGGCGATGACAGAAAGATCAGCGGTAAGAGAAAATCGCCCCAGGCCGACATGAAGGCGAACAGCCCGGCGGCCGCAAGCCCCGGCAAGGCCAGCGGGATGAGGACCCGACGGATGCGCTGGATCAGCGTGGCTCCGTCCATCAGCGCCGCCTCCTCGTAATCCCGCGGCAGCCCGTCAAAGAAGGTCTTCATGATCCACAGCGCCAGCGGCAATTGCATCGTCGCGAGCACCAGGATCAGCCCGAGATAACCGTCGATGAAGCCGGTCCAGCGCATGATGTCGCGCGCGTAACTGCCGAAAATCGGTCTCAGCACCGCTGCTTCAGCATTGTTCAGCGTCAGCAGAAACTTGTAGAGCGGCACGACGAGCGCCGTCGGCGGCAGAACACGGATGAGCAGGATCGCGTAAAGGAAGGGCAGCTTCCACCAGGCCTTGGTGCGCGAAAGGGCATAACCGCCGAGGCCGGCAAGCACCATGACGAGCAGCGTGGCGCTGCCGACCACCAAGAGCGAGTTGAACAGCCACTTCGCTCCGTCCTCCTTGGTGAAGACCCTTATATAGTTAGCCAAGGTCCACTGCTCCGGCCAATGCAAGAAGAGCTGCGCGTTGCCGTCGAGAGAAGCGAGCAGCACCCAGAAGAAGGGCACGGCACAGAAGATCGAGATCAGCGACAACGTCGCATAGGCGATGAGGTCGGAACGGCGCTTGTTTGCGGTCTCGCTCGGGGTAACGACGGCCATGTCAGACCTCCACCTTCATGGCCCGGACATAGGCGATGCCCAATAGAAGTGAGATAACGAGCGCGACGACTGCGACGGCGGCGCCATATCCCAGCTGAAACGCCGTGAAGGACTGATTGTAGATATAGATGCTGATGACCTCCGTCGCCCCGCCAGGTCCGCCGCGCGTCAGCGCATAAACGAGCCCGAAGACTGCGATGGTCGAGACGGCCGAAATCAGCATGTAGAGCAGGATCGTCGGCATCATCAGCGGCAGCGTGATGCGGCGAAACATCTGCGAAGGCGTCGCCCCATCCATCCGCGCCGCCTCATAGATCTCCGCGGGAATGGTGCTGAGGCCGGCCGTCAGCAGGATCATCGCGGTGGCGATGCCGCGCCAGGTGTTGACGATGACGATCATCGACAGCGGAAAGACCTGCAGCCAGTCGGCCGGTGTAACACCAAAGAAGCTGACGATGCGGCTGAGCGTGGCATTGTCGCCGCCCGCCAGCATCGAGATCCACATGAAACCAGCCACGACTTCCGGGGCGGCATTCGGCAGCAGGATGATTGACGAGAAGATCCGCCGGAAGCGGATCGGCCGGCGCAGCGCGATTGCCGAGATGAGCCCAAGCACGAACTGGCCGACCACTGCGGAACCGAGGACGAAGACGAAGGTGACGAACAGGGCGTTCCAGAACTTCGCGTCGTTGAACAGCCGCGTATAATTCCGCAGCCCGACGAAGCGGGGTCGAAGCGCCGCCGCCCCCGTCAACGCCTCGTTGGTAAAGCTCAGATATATGGAATAGACCGCCGGGTAGATAACGAAGGCAAAAAGCAGAACGAGCGAGGGCAGCAGGATCAGCAGCCATTGCCGCTCGGCCCGCTTTTCATGAGAGTTTCGGACCATGGAAGCTCACACCTGTCGAATGAACCGGCTTTTCGAGTAAACACGGGAAGACGCGGCGACGGCGCCGCGTCCCGTCCTGAGGAAGAAGGCAGACGCTTTACTTGACCACGTCGTCGCCGAGCGTCTCCTTGACGTAGTCGACGAGGATCTTCTGTGCGCCGGCGGCATCGGTTTCCTTGCGCAGCAGCGCTTCGGTGGCCCGAGCGACACCTTCCGAGACCGTGCCAAAGCCGGAGGCCTGCTTCAGGAACACGCCATTTTCCGCCGCAGCATGGATCGGAACCAGTTCCGTCAACTTCTGGAAGTCGGCATTGTCAGCCGCATCCTTGCTGGCCGGGATATTGCCGATGCGCGCCGCATAGGAGACCTGCGTCTCGATGGACCCGATCTCCATCAGCGCCTTGATCGCGAGCTCCGTATTGGCCGATTTCGAATTGACCGCCCACGGCGCGGCAAGGTTGGCGAGAACATACTGGCCGCCGCTCTGACCCGGAACCGTCCAGGTGCCCACCACCTTCGTCACGTCAGGAATCGGATTCTTGCTCTCGCGGCCCCAGTCGAAAATATAGCACCACGAGCCGCAGGTAGTCGCAGCAAGCTTGCCGGCCGGGAACATCTGATATTTCGGCACAACCCAGGGCTCTGGCCCGAGCAGCGGCTGCGTCGGCATCAGATCCTTGTCGATCAGTTCCTTGTAGACGCCGAAGACATCCTTGATGCCCTCGCCGTTGAGGTCGAGCTTGCCTTCGGCATCGACGAGCTGCGGCGTTTTGGAGCCGACAAGCAGGTGCTGGAAGCCTTCGTCGAAGGCACCGCTTCCCCAGGAGACGCCGGCCGGGAAGAGCAGCCCGTAGGCCCCTGTCTTCTGCTTGATTTCGGCCGCCCGGTCGAGAAGCTCCCGCCAGGTCTTCGGCTGCTCAGTGGAGATGCCGGCCTTTTCGAGAACGTCCTTGCGGTAGTAGATTTCCTGGATACCGAGCATGAACGGCATTACATAGGTTTCGCCATCGGGGCTAACGGCAAGCTCCTTGGCGACGTCATAGAGGTTGGCGTAGCCGTCCCAGGCCTTGAACTCCTTGCTGACAGGCGCGAGGTAGCCGGCTTCCACCATGTCGGCGACGGCAGCCGTCGTCGGAATGGAGAACAGGTCTGGCGCGTTGCCGGCGCCGAGCTCCGTCAGGAGTTTGGTCAAGTAGTCCTTGTCGGGCGCCGGATATTCGACGACCTCGATTGTAACGCCGTATTTCTTTTCGATCCGTTCCACCGTCGACTTCATCGCGTCGATGCCGGCCTGGCCGTGATTTGCAATTCGGATTGTTTCAGCCTGCGCCAGCGTCGAAACCGCGCTCAGCAGGATGGCCCACAGGCCACCAAGAACCGTCTTCTTCAACGAAATCCTCCCTCTTTTAGAGCCACGGCGCCCTCCAGCACCGCCGCAAAAATGTACACGTATTCCATCGTCTGACAAGAACCTTTTCTAAAGGGATTGTCATCCGAGAATTAACCTATTGATTTTGCCTACTGTATTTATAACTTGCCAGCTCCAGCTCCTCTGTGTAATCGTGTGCACAATTCACCAGAGGAGGATTTTCATGCCTGGAAAATTGCGCCTCGGCGTCATCGGCGCCGGCTTGAAGGCAGCGGAATATGCCGCGAGCTGGACTGCGATGCCGGAGATCGAATTCGCAGCACTGGCAGACACCATGGCCGCCTCGCGCCAACGCCTGATTGATGTCTGCCTCGCTGCCGGTGCGTCCGAACCGAAAAGCTTCGAGGACTATCGAAAGATGCTCGCCGAAATGAAGGGCACGCTCGATATCGTCTATGTCTCCACGCCGCACGCCTTCCACGCCGAGCAGGCGATCGCCGTCGCCGAGGCCGGCCTCGACCTCTTCCTGGAAAAACCGATGGTCACGACGGTCGCCGAGGCGGAGCGGCTGATCGCCGAGCAGAAGAAGAGCGGCGTCACCATCGTCACCGCCTTCCAGGGCGGCCTGTCGCCGCTGGTGCTCGACACCCGCCGGCGGGCGCTTTCCGGCGAATTCGGCGAGCTGATTGCCATTTCGGGCATGATCTGGGAAAGCTGGTCGTCGAATTACGACGGCCACTGGAAACAGCAGCCGGAGATATCAGGCGGCGGCTTCATGTTCGATACCGGGGCCCACATGATGAACACGGTCTGCCTGCTCGCCAACTCCGATTTCGACAGCATTTCCGCCTACATGAACAACCACGGCAAAAAGGTCGACATCGCCACCGCCGTCTCCGCGCGGCTGAAGAACGGCGCGCTGGCGACGCTGACGGCAGCCGGCGAAGGACCACCCGGCTGCGCCTCCTACATCACCTTCTTCTATTCGAAGGCGATCGTACGCATCGACGCCTGGGGCGGCTGGCGCGAGATCATCGATGGGCGCGGCGCGGGCACGCGCGAGGAGGCTGAGATTCTCGGCAATCCCATGAAAAATTTCCTCGCCATTCGCGAGGGGAAAATCGAAAACTCTGGCTCCGTTGAAATGGGCCTCAGATTCGCTAGGCTGTGGGATGCAATCAAGGAATCGGCGGCGGCCGGCGGCGCGTCCGTCAGGATCACCGCCTGACAGGCGAAGATGAGCGGAACGAACAAACGGCGGATTACCTCGAAAGAGCTGGCGAAACTCGCCGGCGTCTCCTCCGCCACCATCTCCCGTGCCTTCTCGCCGGATTCGCGCATCGGCCGCGCGACGCGCGACCGCATTCTCGCCGTCGCCCGTGAATATGGCTATCAGCCCAACGCCATCGCCCGTTCGCTGAACAATCAGCGATCGCGTCTCGTCGCCCTTGTCGTCAACGCCATCGGCAACCCCTGCGAGGCCGAGGAGCAGCAGCTTCTTGTCCACCGCTTACAGGCGCGGCAGCTGCTGCCTATCATCCTCTGCTGCGCCGACCATTCCGACCGGCTGCAGCTGATGCGGCTTGCCTCTACCTATCAGGTCGATCACGTCGTCATCTTCTCCGACATGGTGTCGATGCAGGATGCCGTCGATATTTTCCACACGACGAAACCGATCATCGTCTCCTTCGAGCCGCTCGAAAACGAAAACGTCTCCAGCATACGCATCGACGGCTCCAAGGCCGCCGACGAAATCATCGACAAGATCGTCCGGGACGGCAAGAAGCGCTTCGCCTATCTCTCCGGCACCAATTCGAGCTGGATCGACAAGCTGAGGCGCGGATGGTTCGCCGAGGCGCTCGCCAAACGCGGCCTTACCTTCGAAGCGCAGGCCGTCGGCGATTATTCCTATGATTCCGGCTTCAAGGAAGCCGTGCTCCTGATGCACCGAGACAAGGTCGGCGCCATCATCTGCGGCAACGACGTCATGGCGATCGGCGCGCGCGATGCCGCGCGCCGCGTGCTTGGCAAAAGCACGCCTGATGATATCGCCATCGTTGGCCAGGATGGCATCGCCATGGCCGCCTGGGATTGCAACGACCTCACGACGCTGAGCCTCGACCATGTGGCCTTCATCGACGCGGTCGTCGAACTGATCGAACGCCACGACGCCGGGATCGACGGCCCGCACAGTATCACGCTCACCTGCACCCCCCGCTGGGGCTCGACTGCCTGATGCATGCCATCAGGACGTGTGAGGCGGTTCCGGATGACGGCATCACCGAAAAAAGCTAAAGCGCATCGCATGAATAGATTCGACGTGAAGCGCCTGAACGGCTCTCGCCTTATTGCATCAAGGAGGAATATCCGATGACCCGATTCTCACGCGCGGAAGGGTGCTGCACAGCTCCTGATGCCACGACCGGGAGAGCCTGATATGCGTTCCGTCGTTTCCTTCAATGAAGGCTGGAGTTTCCACGAGGGCTTCGGTCAACGCCTGCTCGAAAGCTTCGATGGCGCCAAGTCGATCAGCCTGCCTCACACCGCCGTCGAGCTGCCCTTCAACTATTTTGACGAGAAGAGCTATCAGCGCGCCTTCACCTATCAGAAGGTACTGCGCTGGCTGCCGGAATTCGAGGGCCGCGAGGTCTCGCTGGTCTTCGACGCCGCCATGGCCGACAGCGTCGTCTATCTGAATGGCGAGGAGATCGTCGCCCACAAGGATGGCTACACGCCCTTTGAAGCTCGCCTCACCGGCAAGCTCCTCAGGGGCGAAAACCTCGTCACCGTCAAGATCGATGGCAGCGAGAACCCTGACATTCCGCCTTTCGGCGGCCGCATCGATTATTTGACTTATGCCGGCATCTACCGCGACGTCTGGCTGAAAGTCACTGACCCGGTTTCGATCCGCAATCTGAAGATCGAAACCACAGACGTTCTCGCTTCGGAGAAATCGGCAACGATCCGCGTCGATATCGCCAACCCCGAGCGTCGCAGCTTCTCGGCGACGGTTACTGCTGCGCTGAAACAGGCGGACGGCACGGTGATCGCCACCGCGGCCACCGAAACGATCGGCGACCGCACGACGCTTTCCTTCGGCGGTCTTGCCGGCATCGCGCTCTGGGACATCACCGATCCCACTCTCTACGAAGTCACCGTCGAACTCAGGACGGAGCACGGCTCCGACCGTCTCTCCACCCGCTTCGGCTTCCGCACTGCCGAATTCACCCCGGAAGGCTTCCTCTTGAACGGCAAGCCGCTGAAGCTGCGCGGCCTTAACCGCCACCAGGCCTTCCCCTATGTCGGTTATGCCGCCGGCCGGTCCGCCCAGGAGCGGGACGCCGACATCATGAAGAACGTCCTGAAGTGCAATATCGTCCGCACCTCGCACTATCCGCAGTCGAAGTGGTTCCTCGACCGCTGCGACGCGATCGGCCTGCTCGTCTTCGAAGAAATTCCCGGCTGGCAGCATATCGGCGATGCCGACTGGCAAAAGGAATCGATTGAAAATGTCCGCCGCATGATCGAGCGCGACTGGAACCATCCCTCGATTGTCATCTGGGGCGTGCGGATCAACGAGTCGCAGGATAATCATGATTTTTATGTCGAGACCAACCGGCTCGCCCGTGAGCTCGACAGCACCCGCCAGACCGGCGGCGTGCGTTATCTCACCGAGAGCGAGCTGCTCGAGGACGTCTATACGATGAACGACTTCATCCTCGGCAACGAGGAACTGCCGGGGGCCAACCGGCCGCGCACCGTGTTACGTGGCCAGCAGGAAAATACCGGCCTGTCGCATAAGGTGCCGTACCTCATCACCGAGTTCAACGGTCACATGCATCCGACGAAGATTTATGACCAGGAACAGCGCCAGGCCGAACATGTGCGCCGTCATCTGGAAGTGCTGAATGCCGCCTATGGCGATCCGGATATCTCGGGCGCCATTGGCTGGTGCATGTTCGATTACAACACCCACAAGGATTTCGGCTCCGGCGACCGCATCTGTTATCACGGCGTCATGGACATGTTCCGCGAGCCGAAATTTGCAGCCTATGCCTATATCAGCCAGTGCGATCCTTCCGAGGAGATCGTCATGAAGCCGGTGACCTTCTGGGCGCGCGGCGAGCGCAATATCGGCGGCGTGCTGCCGCTGATCATCCTGACCAATTGCGACGAGGTGGAGCTGCAATATGGCGCGCTCAGCAAACGCATCGGCCCCGATCGCGAGAATTACCCGCATCTTCCGCATCCACCTGTTGTGCTCGACCATCGTCACTTCACCGCCGACGAGCTCGGCACCTGGGGTCTCGAATGGATCGACGGCACCTTCACCGGCTATATCGTCGGCGAACCGGTGGTCAGCCTGAAGCTGGCAGCCGATCCCTTGCCAACGACGTTGGAAATGATTGCCGACAGTTCGACGTTGAAGGCGCGTGAACGCGACAGCACCCGCGTCATCATTCGTGCCCTCGATCAGTGCGGTCAGCGCCTGCCTTTCATGAATGACAGCATTTCGCTGAGGGTGCATGGGCCTGCAAGGATCGTCGGTCCGGCCAATGTGCCGCTGCAGGGCGGCACTGCAGGCTTCTGGCTGGAGGCGACGGGCCTGATCGGCGAGATCACCGTGGAAGCGGTTTCTTCCCGCTTCGCGCCGGTGACCCTCGCCGTGACTGCCACCGCCTGACGCGCAGGCGTCCTGACGCGTCTTTTCAGAGGTTCCGCGGGTGGCGTCACGCGATGCGCGCCTGGCTGTCCGGATCGAAGAACACCGCCTTGTCGAGGTTGAATGCGAGGCGTGTATTCTGGCCTGGTGCGATGCCGGCATCGGCGCGCAGGCGGGCGACGACGGATTTGCCGCCGAGCTTGGTGACGGCGAAGGTGTCGGAGCCGGCCGGTTCGACCACTTCGATCAGGCAATCGTCCTCGGTCAGCGAGCGCGCCTTGCGGTCGGCGCCGTCAGGATCGGTCAGGGCTTCGGGGCGGATGCCGAAGATCACTGGCCTGCCGGCATAGGCAGACAGGCCGTGATTGCCGGAGACGACAGGCAGTCTGAGCGGTGCCCCATTCGGCCGTTCGAGCGAGACGGCAAGCCCGGCGGCACCGGCCTCGACGGTGGCGTTGAGCAGGTTCATCGCCGGCGATCCCATGAAGTCGGCGACGAAGAGATTGGCCGGGCTGTTATAGATCTCGGCCGGCGTGCCGAACTGCTGCAGCACCCCGTCCTTCAGCACGGCGATCTTGGTCGCCAGCGTCATCGCCTCGATCTGGTCGTGGGTGACATAGACGAAGGTGGTGCCCATGCGCTGATGCAGCCGCTTGATCTCGGTGCGCATGTCGACGCGCAGCTTGGCGTCGAGATTGGAGAGCGGCTCGTCGAACAGGAAGACCTGCGGATTGCGCACCAGCGCCCGGCCCATGGCGACGCGCTGACGCTGGCCGCCGGACAACTGCGACGGCTTGCGGTCGAGCAGATGGCCGATCTGCAGCATGTCGGAGACCTGCTTGATCGCCTTGGCCCGCTCCTCCTTCGGCACGCCGCGGATTTCCATGCCGAAGGCGATGTTGCCCGCCACCGTCATGTTCGGATAGAGCGCATAGGACTGGAACACCATGGCGATGTCGCGCTTGGAAGGGTGCAGGCCGTTGATGGCGCGCCCGTCGATCCTGATCTCGCCTGATGTGACCGTCTCCAGCCCGGCGATGGTGTTGAGCAGGGTCGACTTGCCGCAGCCGGATGGGCCGACCAGCACGAGGAAGCCGCCCTTTTCGAGTTCGAGATCGATCCCCTTGAGGATGTCGATGGCGCCGAAGCGCTTTCTGAGGCCGGAGATTTCCAGGAAGGCCATGGCTTACCCTTTGACTGCGCCCGCCATCAGGCCACGCACGAAGTAGCGGCCGGCGAGGATATAGACGATGAGCGTGGGAACGGCCGCGATCATCGCCGCCGCCATGTTGACATTGTATTCGACCACCCCGGTCGAGGTGTTGACGACATTGTTGAGCGCCACCGTCATCGGCATGGAATCCCCGGTGCCGGCGTAAGCCGAGGCGAACAGGAAGTCGTTCCAGATGTTGGTGAACTGGTAGATGACGGTGACGACGATGATCGGCAGCGAGTTCGGCAGCATGATGCGGCGGAAGATCTGGAAGAAGCTCGCGCCATCGACCTGGGCGGCGCGCACCAGCTCGCTCGGGAAAGCCTCGTAGAAATTGCGGAAGAACAGCGTGGTGAAGCCGAGGCCATAGACGACATGGACGAAGACCAGGTTGACGGTCGGATTGCCGAAGCCGAAGGTCAAGCCGGTGGCGTTCTGCAGGGTCACGCCGAAGCGGCCGAGCGAGCCGAGGATGGTCGCCATCGGCAACAGCACCGACTGGAACGGGATGAAGCAGGCAAACAGCATCAACCCGAACACCAGCGTATGGCCGGGAAAGCGCCATTTGGTCAGGATATAGCCGTTGAGCGCCCCGAGGATGGTGGAGATCGCCACCGCCGGCACCACCATCTTGATCGAGTTCCAGAAGTAGCCCTTGATGCCGGCGCAGGTGAGCCCGACGCAGGTCTCGCCCCAGGCCTTGATCCAGGGCTCGAAGGTCGGGGCTTGCGGCAGCGCCAGCATGTTGCCGCTCTGGATCTCGTCCATCGTCTTGAACGAGGTCGTCAGCATGACGAAGAGCGGCATCAGATAGAGGATGGCGAAGAGGACCAGCAGGCCGTAGATGACGATGCGGCCGATCAGGCGGGCGCTGTTGCCGCGCTCAACTCCTGCGGCTGCCGCAGCCGATGACGAGGTGCCGATCGGAGAGGTGAGGCTGCTCATCGGGCCTTCTCCTTCAGTTCGGAATAGAGATAGGGCACGATGATCGCCGAGATCGTCATCAGCATGATGATGGCGCTGGCCGAGCCGACGGCCATCTCGTTGCGCTTGAAGGTGTATTCATACATGAAGTTGGACGGCAGCCAGGCCGAGCCGCCCGGCCCGCCCGAGGTCAGCGCCACCACCAGGTCGTAAGACTTGATCGCCATATGGGCGAGCACGATGAAGGCCGACAGGAAGATCGGCCGCAACAGCGGAATGACGATGCGGCGGTAGAGCTGGAAGGGCGAGGCGCCGTCGATCTGAGCCGCCTTCATGATCTCGCCGTCGATGCCGCGAAGGCCGGCCAGGAACATCGCCATGACGAAGCCGGACGCCTGCCAGACACCGGCGATGACGACGGTGTAGATGACGAAGTCCTTGTTCTTGATCCAGTCGAAGTGGAAGCTCGTCCAGCCGAAGTGGTGCAGCGTCTGTTCCAGCCCGAGGCCGGGATCGAGGAACCATTTCCAGGCCACCCCGGTGACGATGAAGGAAAGCGCCATCGGATAGAGGAAGATCGGCCGCAGCAGCCCCTCGCCGCGGATCTTCTGGTCGAGCAGGATGGCGAGCAGCAGGCCGAGCGCCAGGCAGATGCCGACATAGAGGAAGCCGAAGATCGCCATGTTGGTGATCGAGGTATACCAGGAGGATGGCGGATCGCTCTCGAAGGTCCAGCGCCACAGCCGCTGATAGGCGCGCGCCCCGGTCAGCTGATAGGAGGGGAAGGTCTTGGAATTGGTGAAGGAGAGATAGGCCGTCCAGGCGATGAAGCCGTAGACGAAGACCAGCGTGATGACGAAACTCGGCGCCAGCACGATCTTCGGCAGGGCATCCTGCAGCCGGCCCCGCAGCGAGATCCGCGTCGCCTGCCCCGGCGTCAGAACCGGATCGGTGGTCGCAACTGTGCTCATCGAATGCATCTCCTCCCTGCTTCATCGGGCCCGCATGATCGTCAGCGCATCATTGTCCGCACATGATCGGCGCGGCGCCCGAAGCTTCCCCGCGAAGCCGCGGGGAAACTTGTTCATCGGCCTCGCCTCAGCGGGCGTCGTCGATCGCCTGGACGAGCTGGGTCACGGCCTCGTCGGAGGTCTTGATCTGGCCGTGGACGAACTTCGAGACGACGTCCTTATAGGCATTGGCGATTGCCGGCGGCGCGCCATAACCCTGGGCCAGCGAACCGAACAGCGTGCCGCCTTCATTGGCCGCCTTCAGGTCGGCAATGCCCTTCTTGCCGCAGGCGTCGAAGTCGGTGTCGGGAACGTCGGTGCGGGCCGGAACCGAACCCTTGACGACGTTGAAGGCCGACTGGAAGCTCTTCGACAGCGTTGCGGTGGCCAGCGCCACCTGCGCTGCCTTGCGGTCGTCGGGAACATTGAACATGCCGAACATGTCGGAGTTGTAGACGACGCTGCCTTCGGTGCCGGGGAAGCGGTAGCAGAGGAAGTCGGTATCCGGCGTCTTCTTGGCGGCGACGAATTCGCCCTTGGCCCAGTCGCCCATCACCTGCACCAGCGCGTCACCCTTGATGACCATGGCGGTCGCCAGGTTCCAGTCGCGGCCGGAGAAGTTCGGATCGACATATTGGACGATCTTCGCCAGGTTGTCGAAGGACTTCTTCATCGTGTCCGACTTCAGCGCCTCCTCGTCGAGATCGTTGAAGGCCTTCTTGTAGAACTCCGGTCCGCCGGTCGACAGCACGATGGAATCGAACATCGTCGCTTCCTGCCAGTTCTGGCCGCCGAGCGCCAACGGGATCACACCTGCGGCCTTGGCCTTGTCGAGCAAGGCGATCAGATCGTCGAAGGTCTTCGGCTCACTGCCGCCGATCTTGTCCATCACCGCCTTGTTGATCCATAGCCAGTTGACCGAATGGACGTTGACCGGGGCAGCAACCCACTTGCCGTCATAAACGGAGAACTTCTGCAGTGCGGCCGGCACCGACTTGTCCCAGCCTTCCTTCTTGGCCGTCTCGGTGAGGTCGCCCATGACGCCGGCCTCGGCATAATCGAGCACGGTATAACCGAGCATCTGCGAGGCCGTCGGATAGGTGCCGGCCGCAACCATCGCCTTCAGCGCCGTCATCGCCGCATCACCGCCGCCGCCGGCAACCGGAACGTCCTTCCAGGCAAACCCTTCCTTCGAAAGATCCTCCTTCAAGACATTCAAAGCCGCTGCCTCGCCCCTGACGTCCACCAGTGAAGCATCTGAACTTCCTTAACGTCGGCAGCCTCAGCCGCACCCAAACCAGCCATCATCACGACAGCGACCGCCGCCGAGCTCATGAACTTGCGCATGAATTTCCTCCCGTTTGAAAATGGCGGCAGGACCCTCCCCGCCACCAGATGCGTCCCGCAATTGCAGCGGTTGGCATGAAGCCACGCTCCTCCGCGCGGCTAACAATTTAAAACGTTATAACTCTTTGGTCGTCAAGCGCTTTCTCGACTCCCGAGAAAAATATGACTATTGGCATAACATATTGAATTACATTCAGATCATCCAAACGGATAATGAGGTTATAAAATTTAAAACGTTTTCATTCCAAGATTGCGCACCTATGTCTTCGTGTTTATTGTATCGGCAATTCCAGCATGGAAAGCCAGAGTGACCGAACCGTCCCGGCCGCATCGCGGCGAGAATCTCGATATCCCGCATAAGCGCGGCAAGCCGACCTTGCGGACGATCGCCACCATTACCGGTCTGGCGGTGACGACGGTGTCGCGGGCACTTTCCGATGCACCGCAGATTTCGCTCGAGACCCGCCAACGGGTTCACCGCATCGCCCGCGAAATCGGCTACCTCCCGGATCGGGCAGCGCAACGTCTCAAGACGGGCCGCACCAACGTCGTTGCCATCCTGCTTGATTCCCACGAGGAGGTGGTCGGCTTCAGCACCTCGATTATGTACGGCATTGCCAAGGCGCTGAAAGAGACGTCCTACCATCTCGTCGTCGCCCCAAACTTCCTGTCAACGACCAATGTCGAAGCCGCCGAATATATTATCCGGAACCACCTCGCCGACGGGCTGATCTTCACGCGAACCGAACCGCTCGATGCCCGCGTCCGCCTACTGCTCGAAACCGGCTTTCCCTTCATCTGTCACGGCCGCACCGAATTTTCGACGCCGCATCCCTATGTCGACTACGACAACTTTACCTTTGCCTATGAAGCGACGCGCCGGCTGATCGCCAAGGGCCGCACCAAGGTGGCGGTGATCCTGCCGCCGAAACGGCTGACCTTCTGCCAACATATCCTGCACGGCTTCATGACGGCGGTGCGCCAGGCCGGTGTCGCCTATGAAATCCCCGAGACCGTCGATCTCGACACGCCGGCGGATGTATTGCGCGACTTCATCCGCAGCCGCGCAGCCGCGCCGGGGGCTCCCGATGGTTTCATCTGCCCCGGCGAAGTTTCGGCCCTTGCCGTCATCAGCGGCATGAGCGATGCCGGCCAGACACTCGCGGCCGACTACGATATCGTCGCCAAGGAGACATCCCGCCTTCTCACTCAGTTGCAGCCGAAGGTCGATACGATCCACGAGGACCTGACGGCGGCAGGAGAGGATCTCGGGCGCATGCTGCTGCAGCGCATCAACAATCCCGACGCCGAGGATCTGCAGCGTCTGCTGCCGCCGCAGATCAACTTTCCGATCGGTTAGCCGCTCCGATCGAAGGAAGGTCATATTAAAACTGTTTTCATGACGCGTGATTTGGCTTAGAAGCGCGCGTGTAATCCGGTCGCAGCCCACCCGGTCAAAACAAGGGAATCCAAAATATGAAAACCATCGTCGTCTGCTCCGGCGGACTCGACTCCGTTTCGCTTGCCTACAGAATGACAGCGGAAGAACAGCTTATCGGCCTCGTCTCCTTCGACTACGGCCAGCGACATCGGAAGGAACTCGACTTCGCCTCCAAATGTGCGGCGCGGCTTGCCGTTCCCCATCATATCATCGACATCGCCGCTATCGGCGGCCATCTCAGCGGATCGGCGCTGACCGACGATGTCGAGGTTCCGGACGGCCACTACGCCGAGGAGACCATGAAGGCCACCGTGGTGCCGAACCGCAACGCCATCATGCTGGCGATCGCCTTCGGTCTGGCGGCCGCGCAAAAGGCGGATGCGGTTGCCGTCGCCGTCCATGGCGGCGATCACTTCATTTATCCGGACTGTCGGCCGGGCTTCATCGACGCCTTTCAGCGCATGCAGAACGAGGCGCTTGACGGTTATGCGAGCGTCGAACTGCTTGCACCTTATGTCAATGTTTCCAAGGCCGCGATCGTCGCCGACGGCGCGAAACACGGCACGCCCTTCGCGGAAACCTGGTCCTGCTACAAGGGCGGCAATCTCCATTGCGGGCGCTGCGGAACCTGCGTCGAACGCCGCGAAGCCTTCCACCTTGCCGGCGTCGCCGATCCGACGGAATACGAAGACCCAGACTTCTGGAAAGCGGCCGTATCGCGATATCCAGCCGCGGAGGTGCGTTGATGTACCGCATTACTAAGGAGTTCCATCTTTCCGCCTCGCATCAGCTGGATCACCTGCCGGCCGATCATCAATGCGCCCGGCTCCACGGCCACAACTATATCGTCGTCGTCGAACTGTCTGCCGAAACGCTGAATGATGACGGCTTCGTTCTCGACTACCACGACCTCTCGCCGCTCAAGCACTACATCGACGAGGCTCTCGATCATCGCCATCTGAACGACGTGTTCGGTCATTCCAAAGTCACCTCCGAGTTCCTGGCCAGGCACTTCTACGACTGGTGCAAGCAGCGCTTCCCCGAGACTTCGTCCGTCCGCGTCAGCGAAACGCCGAAGACCTGGGCAGAGTACAGACCATGAGCGCCGAAACCATTCGGATCAGCGAGATCTTCGGCCCGACCATACAGGGTGAAGGCGCATTGATCGGGCTGCCGACAGTGTTCGTCAGGACTGGCGGTTGCGACTACCGCTGCTCCTGGTGCGACAGCCTTCACGCGGTCGACAGCGCCTTCCGGGATCAATGGGCCCCCATGTCGGTCGAAGCGATCTGGCAGGAGGTCACAAGGCTTTCCGGAAGCAGGCCGCTGACGGTTTCCCTTTCCGGAGGCAATCCTGCAATCCAGCCCCTGGGGCCGCTGATCGAACTCGGCCATTCCCAGGGATATCGCTTCGCGCTGGAAACGCAGGGAAGTGTGTCCCGGAACTGGTTTCGCGATCTCGACACTCTGGTCTTGAGTCCCAAGCCACCGTCGAGCGGGATGCAGACCGATTGGGGTGAGATCGACTGTTGTCTGCGGCTTTCGGCCGGCGGACCGGAGATCGCTTTGAAAATCGTCGTCTTCGACGATGCCGATTATGCTTTCGCGCGGGAGGTGGGCCAGCGCTATCCCTCTATTCCCTTGTACCTTCAGCCGGGCAACCATACACCGCCGCCGCCCGATGACGATGACGCGCGCATCGATATAGACGGCGTCATGGATCGGATGCACTGGCTCGTCAAGAAGGTGACGGCTGACCGATGGTTTGAACCGCGTGTGCTGCCGCAGCTGCACGTACTGCTTTGGGGTAACAAGCGAGGCGTCTGAGCTCGTCTATCGTACCGGAAAGGCGAAGACATCGACAGGCTCTCCGAGCCCGCGCAGCGGGAAGGTGCCGAGACTGTCCATGTCTTTCGCGCAGCCCGCCATCTCGACGAAAGCCCGCGACAAGAGCACCGGACGCTTGACCTCTTTGGTCAGGCTTTCCAGCCGCGACGCGACATTGACCGCGGGGCCAATGACGGTGAAATCCAGCCGTCGGCGCGAGCCGATATTGCCGTACATGACGTCGCCGACATGCACACCGACGCCGTAGCGCAGCGGCTCGCGTCCCATGCGCAGGTGCTCCTCGTTCAGCTCGGCCATCGACGCCTGCCCCTCGCGGATCGCTTGCAGCAGATCGAGGCAGGCCGTTTCCTTGGCCAATGGGAAGATCGCCAGCAGCCCGTCTCCCATGAATTTCAGGATTTCCCCACCGTGTCGTTCGATCGGATCCGACATAGCGTCGAAATAATCATTCAGCAGATGGATGACATCGTCGCGCGGCCAGAGATCGGAGATCGCCGTAAAGTCGCGCAGGTCGCAGATCATGATTGCGGCGCCGACGGTCGCGCCACTGCCGCGAGTCGTCGCACCCGAAAGAATATGTTCGCTCGCATGCGGTCCGACATAGGTTTGCAGCAGCGTCCGTGCCATGATGTTCTTCAGCCTGATCTCGCTGACGAGGGTCAGCGCCGGCAGGAGATCGCGCAGGAAATCGGTATGCTCGCTCGTAAAGCCGCCCGGACGGGATGTGGAAAATGTCGCGACGTGGCGCTTGCCGAAAGTATGCTCGATCGGCCAGGCAATGTACTCCGTAAGACCCTCGTCACGCAGCTCCTGAAAGAAAGGATCCCCGTCGGCGTCGGCAGTGCCTTCCAGTTGCCGGCGCACCTCCTCCGCCCCCTGGTGGATCGCGTTGACCGGACTCTTCAGGAACTCCGGCGTGGTTTCGACACCATAGGCGAATGTGTTGATTTTCGCCTCCGTCATGCCCTCCTTCCAGAGGATGCGGGCGCCGATCCATTGCGGATGATTCGTCCTGAAATGCAGCGTCGCGCGCGCCACCGGTACCCCTGCGGCTAGCAGCTTCTCGCACATTGCCACAAGGATGTTGTCGATGAAGCGCTCGCCGCGCGTCTCGTTCACCAGCCAGTCGAGGATCCGCCTCCGGCGGATCGGCCAGGCGCCTTCGTCCGTTTCAACAGCAGCCCCGGCCTTGTTCAAAAAAGAGGACATCGAAACCCCACTACGCCGCATCACCGACGAATACCGAATTGAGTTTCCGTGAATGTGGTCGATGGCGAAGCAAATGATAAGGGGAGACTGCAATTAAGTCTCAGAAATCCCAGTCTTCATCCTCGGTTGCGACAGCCTTGCCGATGACATAGGAGGAGCCGGAGCCGGAGAAGAAGTCGTGGTTCTCGTCGGCATTCGGCGACAGCGCCGACAGGATAGCCGGATTGACCTTGCATAGATCGGCCGGGAACAGCGCTTCATAGCCGAGGTTCATCAGCGCCTTGTTCGCGTTATAGTGCAGGAACTTCTTCACATCCTCGCTCAAGCCGACGCCGTCATAGAGCGCTTCGGTATACCGAGCCTCGTTGTCGTAGAGTTCGAGCAGCAGATCGAAGGCGAAATCCTTGATTTCCTGCCGGCGTTGCTCGGACAGCAACTCCAGCCCGCGCTGGAACTTGTAGCCGATATAGTAGCCGTGCACCGCCTCGTCCCGGATGATCAGCCGGATCATATCGGCCGTATTGGTGAGCTTGGCGCGGCTTGACCAGTACATCGGCAGATAGAAGCCGGAATAGAACAGGAAACTCTCGAGGAAGACGCTGGCGACCTTCTTCTTCAAAGGGTTGGCCGACGCATATTGCTCCATGATCAGCGCCGACTTGCGCTGCAGGAAATCATTCTCCTCCGACCAGCGATAAGCGTCGTCGACGTCAGGCGTGGAGCATAACGTCGAGAAGATCGAGGAATATGAGCGGGCATGCACGGCCTCCATGAAGGATATATTGGAAAGCACCGCCTCCTCATGCGAGGTTACCGCATCCTCCATCAGCCTGACGGAGCCGATGCCGTTCTGGATTGTGTCGAGAAGCGTCAGACCCGTGAAGACGCGGATGGTGAGTTGCTGTTCCGCCGGCGTCAGTGTCGCCCAGGAGGGAATGTCGTTTGACAATGGCACCTTTTCCGGCAGCCAGAAATTGCCGGTGAGCCTGTTCCAGACTTCGAGATCCCTGTCGTCCTCGATACGGTTCCAGTTGATGGCGCGCACGCGGCTGGTTGGCTTGATTTGCATGTTCATAAAGTGGTCCTTCCTCAGGAGTAGGTGGGCGCAGCCCCCTCATCCGCCTGCCGGCACCTCTCCCCGCTGGGGAGAAGAGACTTGCGGTAGCGTCATCCCCACAAAATCTCCAGCGGGGAGAGGGTTAGGGTGAGGGGGTCTCTGGCTCTAAGGCCGAAATCAACTCACAGCGTGCAGGAAACGCAGCCCTGCACCTCGGTGCCGGACAGCGCCATCTGGCGAAGGCGAATGTAGTAGATCGTCTTGATGCCCTTCCTCCAGGCGTAAATCTGCGCCTTGTTGATGTCGCGCGTCGTAGCCGTGTCACGGAAGAACAGGGTCAGCGACAGACCTTGGTCGACATGCTGGGTCGCCGCCGCATAGGTGTCGATGATCTTCTGCGCACCAATCTCGTAGGCGTCCTGATAATAGTCGAGATTGTCGTTGGTCATGAACGGCGCCGGATAATAGACGCGGCCGATCTTGCCCTCCTTGCGGATCTCGATCTTCGAGACGATCGGATGGATCGAAGAGGTCGAGTGGTTGATATAGGAGATCGATCCGGTCGGCGGCACCGCCTGCAGGTTCTGATTATAGAGGCCGGAGGTCATGACAGCCTTCTTCAGCGCCACCCAGTCGTCCCGTGTCGGGATATGGATACCGGCATCATCGAACAGCGCACTCACCTTCTCGGTCGCCGGCTTCCATTGCTGTTCCGTATATTTGTCAAAATATTCGCCGGAGGCATATTTGGACTTTTCGAAGCCCTTGAAGCTCTGGCCGCGTTCGATCGCCAACAAATTCGAAGCGCGGATTGCGTGGTACGTCACCGCATAGAAATAGATATTGGTGAAATCGACGCCCTCCTCCGAGCCGTAGAAGATGCGTTCGCGGGCAAGATAGCCGTGCAGGTTCATCTGGCCGAGGCCGATCGCATGGCTCTCGTCATTGCCCTTCTCTATCGACGGAACCGAGGAGATATGGCTCATGTCGGAAACCGCCGTCAGCGCCCGGATCGCCGTCTCGATGGTCTTGCCGAAATCAGCGGAATCCATGGCGGCTGCGATATTCAGCGAACCGAGATTGCAGGAAATGTCCTTGCCGAGGTGCTTATAGGAGAGATCGTCGTTATATTCGCTTGCCTCGCTCACCTGCAGGATCTCCGAGCAGAGATTGCTCATGGAGATGCGCCCGGCAACCGGGTTCGCCCGATTCACCGTGTCCTCGAACATGATGTAGGGATAGCCGCTTTCGAACTGGATTTCGGCGATCACCTGGAAGAACTCGCGCGCCTTGATCTTCTTCTTCGAGATGCGGGCATCCGCCACCATCTCGCGGTACTTTTCCGTCACGGAGATCTCGGTGAACGGCATCCCGTAGACTCGCTCCACGTCGTAGGGCGAGAAGAGGTACATATCCTCATTATTCCTAGCGAGCTCGAAGGTGATGTCGGGCAAGACGACGCCGAGCGATAGCGTCTTGATGCGGATCTTCTCATCGGCGTTTTCACGCTTGGTGTCGAGGAAGCGCATGATATCGGGATGATGGGCGTTCAGATAAACCGCGCCCGCTCCCTGCCGCGCGCCGAGCTGATTGGCATAGGAGAAGCTGTCTTCCAAGAGCTTCATGACCGGGATGATGCCGGAGGACTGGTTCTCGATCTGCTTGATGGGCGCGCCTGCCTCGCGGATATTCGTCAGAGACAAGGCCACGCCGCCGCCGCGCTTTGAGAGCTGCAGCGCCGAATTGATCGACCGGCCGATCGATTCCATATTGTCCTCGACGCGCAGCAGGAAACAGGAAACGAGTTCGCCACGCTGTTTCTTGCCGGCATTGAGAAAGGTAGGCGTTGCCGGCTGGAAGCGCCCGGAAATGATTTCGTCGACCATGTCGCGGGCAAGAGCCTCGTCGCCTCGCGCCAGGGTCAGCGCCACCATGCAGATGCGGTCCTCATAGCGCTCGAGATAGCGCTTTCCATCGAAGGTCTTCAGCGTGTAGCTGGTGTAATATTTGAAAGCACCGAGGAAGGTGGGGAAGCGGAATTTCCTGGCATAGGCCTGATCGAACAGGTCGCGCACGAAATTGAAGGAATACTGGTCGAGCACCTCCTGCTCGTAATAACCCTCGGTCACGAGGTAATCGAGCTTCTCCCTGAGGTTATGGAAGAACACCGTGTTCTGGTTCACATGCTGCAGAAAGTACTGCTTGGCCGCCATGCGGTCCTTGTCGAGCTGGATCACTCCCTCATCGTCATAGAGGTTCAGCATCGCGTTCAGTGCATGATAGTCGAGCGTTTCGGCCGCCTTCAGCGGTTTTGCGCCCGCATCCCACGTCAGATTTGTTCCCGTGTCCAAAATCGTCCCATCCCGTCTTTGACATTGGCGACATCCTCGGCTGTTCCCAGGAGCTCGAACCGGTAGAGGTACGGCACCTGGCACTTCTTCGAGATGACGTCGCCGGCGAGCCCATAGGTCTCGCCGAAATTGCTGTTGCCCGCAGCAATCACGCCGCGGATGTTGGAGCGGTTTTCCGCGTCGTTGAGGAAGCGGATCACCTCCTTGGGCACGGCCCCTCTACCGCCATCCCCGCAATAGGTGGGCAAAATCAGCACATAAGGCTCGCGAATGTGAATGTGTTGAGCGCCGACGGGAATGCGCGCCGCGCGCAGCCCCAATTTCTCGACGAAACGATGGGTGTTCCCAGATCGGCTGGAATAATAAACGATCAGCCCCATCGTCTTTCTCAGCTCAGGAGAGCGCGCTGATCATATCCGGGCGGAACCCCGCCCAATGCTGGCTGCCGGCAACCACGACCGGAACCTGCATGTAGCCCATGCCGCGCACACGATCGAGCGCTTCGGCATCCTCGGAAATATCGACGATCTCATAATCCACGCCCAGACGGTCGAGGGCGCGGTAGGTGGCGGTGCATTGGACGCAAGCCGGCTTGCTGTAAACGGTAATGCTCATCATGTTCCTCGTAATGTCAATGAAGTCAGGACGCGGGTGTGGGATCGGGCGCCGTGCGGCGTCCGGGGTAACGCTCGATAATGATCTGACAAACTTGGCGCTTCAGACGCCTGACGCTATCCCTTCCGGGGTTTGCGCGGGCGGCGGCCTTGATGTTCTCGACATGACTTCATCCCGAAGTGCTCATGCGGACGTTCGGGGCAGCGCATCAGGCGCGGATCGTTCCGCCCTCATATACGCGACCTTCCGGACACCCCGCCCGTGGACGTTTCGTTCAAGGCAGGTCTCCTGGCTTGCGGGTCGAAGCATCCTGCCCAGCCTTCCCGAGGCATCATGCCTCAGTGACCCGAAATCGGACAGTTGCTCGCCGCTTACAGTTGCGGGGGCAGCTCCGGCCTTGCCCCACCCTCATGGCGAGATGCACCGTATTCCCATCTTAGCCCGCGATCCTTACGAATCGGAGGAACCTTGAACACTAGATATAGTACGCGAATCGAAATACACGTCAACGGATGGTTTGTGCATTGCATTAAGGCAGGTTTGAAATCGCTGCGTTCCTGTGAAAAACATGGAAAACGAAAGCTTAAGGTAAACTGGCTGTGGAGAAGCCTTTGATGAACAGGGCAGGCCCATAGCCGGCACTAAGATCCTAAGCTGTTCGGGCTCCAATCGCCGATGCGGCACATCGCAGAAAAGATGAAGCCCGGAATAGTCACGCCTTTATCCGAAGCAGCCTGAGCGCATTGATCGTCACCAGCACCGTGGCGCCGGTATCGGCGAGGATCGCCGGCCAGAGCCCGGTGATCCCGATGATCGTGGTAACCAGGAAGACAGCCTTCAGTCCGAGCGCGATGGTGATATTCTCAAGGATATTGCGCATCGTCCGCTTGGAAAGCGCGATCATCCGCGCCACGTCGCCTACGCGTCCGTGCAGCACGGCGGCATCCGCGGTCTCCAGTGCCACATCGGTGCCGCCGCCCATGGCGATCCCGATGTCGGCGGCGGCGAGCGCCGGCGCGTCGTTGATGCCGTCGCCGACCTTGGCGACGACGAAGCCCTTGCGCTTCAGTTCGCCGACGACCCGCTGCTTGTCCTCGGGCATCATCTCGCCGCGCCAGTCGATGCCGAGCATGTCGGCGACGGCTGCCGCCGTGCGCTTATTGTCGCCGGTCAGCATCATCGCCTTGACACCCGCCGATTTGAGCGCCGAGAGCCCGGCTTCAGCATCCTCGCGCGGCTCGTCGCGCATGGCGATCAACCCGGCCGCAAGGCCATTGACGAGCAGCACCGACACGCTCTTGCCCTCATCGTTGAGCCCGGCAATACGCGCCTCCTGTCCCGCGTTGAGCGCCCCACGCTCGCGGGCGGCGGGCGGCGACAAGAGATCCACTGTCTCGCCGCCGACTTTGCCGGTAACACCCCTGCCCGGCAACGCTTCCAATTCGAAGGCCGGCGGCACGGGAACGCCATCCATCCTGGCGCGGTTGAGGATGGCAAGCGCTAAGGGATGGCTGGAGCCCTGCTCCAGCACCGCCGCACGCGACAAGAGCTGCGCCTCGCCCAATCCGAAGGAAACGATATCCGTCACCCGAGGCTTGCCTTCCGTCAGCGTGCCCGTCTTGTCGAAGGCGACTATTGTCACCTTGCCGAGCGTTTCCAGAACAGCGCCGCCCTTCATCAGCAACCCGCGCCGGGCGCCGGCCGACAAGGAGGCGGCGATCGCCGCCGGCGTCGAGATAACGAGGGCGCAGGGGCAGCCGATCAGCAGGATGGCGAGGCCCTTATAGATCCACTCACCCCAAGCGCCGCCGAGAAACAGCGGCGGAATGACCGCGACAAGTGCGGCGACGACGACTACGCTCGGCGTGTAATAGCGCGAGAACCGATCGATGAAGCGCTCCGTAGGCGCCTTCGATTCCTGCGCTTCTTCCACCAGCTTGACGACGCGGGCGATGGTATTGTCGGCAGCGGCTGCCGTGACGCGAACCCTGAGCACGGCATCGCCATTGACCGTACCGGCATAGACGACGGCATCGACGCCCTTGCGCAGCGGCGTGCTTTCGCCTGTCACCGGAGCCTCGTCAATCGCACTATCACCTGATACGATGACGCCGTCGGCAGGGATGCGGTCGCCGGGACGAACCATGATGACCGTGCCGACCGCAAGGCTTTCCGCCGGCACCTCCCGCATCTGGCCATTGTGTTCGAGCAGCGCAGTCTTCGGCACCAGGGCCGTCAGTGACTGTATGCTTTCACGCGCCTTGCCCGCCGCCACTCCTTCGAGCAATTCGCCGACGAGGAACAGGAATACGACCGTTGCCGCTTCCTCGCCCGCATTGATGATGACGGCGCCGACGGCTGCGATCGTCATCAGCATCTCGATCGAAAATGGCGTGCCTGAGAATGCCGCCATGACGGCTCGCCGCGCAATCGGCAGCAGACCGACCAGCATGGCGACGATGAAGGCATAGGATGCGATCGCCGGCACGAGATGGCCGATAGCATAAGCGGCAACGAGTGCCGCACCCGAAAAAATGGTCAACCGGCCCTTCCTGCTCTGCCACCAGGAACCGGTCATCGTCGCATGGTCTTGTCCATGAAGTTTTTCGATTTCCCTCTCGCCATGGCGGTGGTCTCGATCATGACGGGCATAATCATGACCAGCATGATCATGATCGTGGTCGTGGTCCGCGTGATCGTGCAAGCCATGTTCGTCTGAGGGCACCGCGTTTCCGGCAAATGGCGAGACGGAATAGCCAAGACCGGTCACCTTCTTCTGGACCGCCTTGAGATCGCTGCTGGCGTCATGCCGGATGGTCATGGTGCCTGTCGCCACCGAGACGGTAACATCGGCGACACCCGCCACGCGCCTGACGGCGGTATCGATCTTGCTGGCGCAGGCGGCGCAATCCATGCCGCCGACCCGGTATCGTGTCTCGCTCGTCTCGGTCATGATCTGCTTCCTTGTCAAATGGAAGCACCCCTCCTACATCCTCTAGCGACTAGAGATGCAAGAGAAAAATCATGAAAAAGATCACGATTGGCGAAGCTGCTCGCCGGAGCGGCGTCAAAGTGCCGACGGTGCGCTATTACGAAAGCATCGGCCTGCTCGCGGCGCCGAGCCGCAGCGAAGGCAATCAGCGCGCCTTCGAGCCCACCGATGTCAGCCGTCTCGCTTTCATCCGCCATGCCCGCGAGCTGGGTTTCGAGATCGAGGCGATCCGCACGCTGCTTACCCTGCAGGACGATCCGAACCAGTCCTGCGCCTCGGCCGACGCCATCGCCAAGGCTCGCCTCGCTGAGATCGAGCAGCGCATCCGGAGTCTGATGGCTTTGAAGGCCGAGCTGGAAATGATGGTAGAGGGCTGCGGCCACGGCCGGGTCGACCAATGCCGCGTCATCGAGGTTCTCGCCGACCACGGTCAGTGCACGCATTCTCACCATTGACGAACCTGCACCCTTGCAGGTGATCGGCGCCCGCGCCAAAACTGCGCCGGAAAGAATCGGGCGAAGACATCATGAGCCAGAAACGGATTGCGATCATCGGCGGCGGCCCCGCAGGTCTTGCGGCTGCCGAGCTGCTTTCGCTCTCCGGCCATGCAGTGACGGTCTATGACGCCATGCCGACCTTCGCCCGCAAGTTCCTGCTGGCCGGCAAGTCGGGCCTCAATATTACCCATTCCGAGGACTATGCCCGCTTTGCTACGCGCTTCGGCGCGGCCTCAGCCCGGCTGCGTCCCGCTCTCGATGCCTTTACCCCTGGCGATATCAGGGAATGGACTGCGGGGCTCGGTACCGAAACCTTCGTCGGCTCCTCCGGCCGGGTGTTCCCGACGGTGATGAAGGCTTCTCCTTTGCTGCGTGGCTGGCTCAAGCGGCTGGAAGAGCGGGGTGTCGCGCTGCGCACCCGCCACCGCTGGACCGGTCTTGTCGAAGACGGTTATGTTTTCGAAATGCCGGAAGGGCGTGGCATCGTCCATTGCGACGCCGCCCTGCTGGCGCTCGGCGGCGCAAGTTGGCCGCGCCTTGGCTCGGATGCGGCCTGGCTGCCCTGGCTGGCGGAAAGGGGCATCGAGATCGAGGCCTTCCGGCCCGCCAATTGCGGATTCGTCGTCGGCTGGAGCGCAGGCTTCAGTGCGCGTTTCGCCGGCGAGCCCGTCAAATCGGTCACCGCCACATCCGAAGCCGGCACCTTTCCCGGCGAGTTCGTCGTCACCGGTAGCGGCATCGAGGGCAGCCTCGTCTATGCCCACGCGGCCAGCCTCCGCGACCGGCTTCTGCACCATGGCAGCGCTGCCCTGACACTCGATCTCGCCCCAGGCCGGACGATCGAAAGGCTGGCTCGCGACCTGAGACGGCAGGATTCAAAGTCGAGCTTTTCAAACCGCCTGCGCAAGGGCGCCGGGCTTGACCGCGTCAAGGCGGCATTGCTGCGCGAACTCACGCCCGACCGCGACCGGACCGATCCCGAACGTCTCGCCAGCATGATCAAGGCTCTGCCGATACCGGTTCTCGACGCGAGGCCGATCGCCGAGGCGATCTCCTCTGCAGGCGGGATCCGTTGGACCAGCATCGACGAGGGTTTCATGTTAAAGGCGCTGCCGGGCACCTTCGTCGCCGGCGAGATGATCGATTGGGAGGCGCCGACCGGCGGTTATCTCCTCACCGCCTGCCTTGCGACCGGCCGGGCTGCGGCGCGCGGCATCGAGGCCTGGCTGGCGCGGTAGATGCCGATGCTCCTAAACCGGATCTACATCAATGAATGGCCCATGATGTCGTGCCAAGCTCGCTGACACTTTTCAGAATCGTGCCCTGATCGCAAAGGGCAAGGGGAAGGATGGGGGTCGAAGCGTGCAATTGCAAACCCACCGCTTTTCCATCAGATTATGCTGAAGTTCCTGGGGAGGAGCAGATGCACGAACAGTCAGCACATGCGGAGCATGTCTACACCTCTGCGCAACGGAATTCCGCCGCCGCGAGTTCTCCGATCGTCGCATCCTGGCGGCGATGCATGACCATGCATCGCCTTGCCCCCGAGGACGAGCGTGCGCCGCTGCGCCTCACCGACCAGGAATTTCACCAGGCACGCGAACGGTCCGGACAATTGATCGCCGGCGCAACCGAGGAGCTCGACCGCCTCTTCACCACCGTCGGCAAGGCCGGCTGCTGCATCCTGCTGACGGACAGGAACGGCATCGCCTTGGAGCGTCGGGGCTCCGCCGGCGACGACAAGGACTTCTACGATCTCGGCCTATGGACCGGTTCTGTGTGGACCGAGGCGAGCATCGGCACCAACGGCATCGGAACGGCGCTGGCCGACGAGCGGGCCGTCGCCATTTTCCGGGATCAGCATTTCTTCTGCTCGAACATCCGGCTGAGCTGCACGACGGCGCCAATCCGCGATCATCGCGGCGAACTGGCAGCCGCCCTCGACATTTCCACCTGTCGCGAAGACGTCAGCGAAATGACGCTTGCGATCCTGACGCAGAGCGTACGCGACGCGGCAATGCGCATCGAGCTCAACCTCTTCCGTTCGGCTTTTGCCGGCGCCAGGTTCCTGATGGTCCCGAGCGGCACCAATCCCGCGGCCGCCCTGCTTGCCGTCGACAGGCACGACCTCGTGCTTGGCGCTACCCGAGCCGCCCGCATCGCGCTGCAACTGGACGACAAGCGGATTGCGGCCGGCATCCCGGCCGCCGACGCCCTCCATGAGGCCCGCGTCTCGCAACAGGAAGAGATAATCGAAGCGGAAAAGGCCGCCTTGCTGCGCGCGCTGACGCGCACCAGTGGCAACGTCTCGCAGGCGGCCATCGCCCTCGGGATCAGCCGAGCCACGCTCCACCGGAAGATGAAGAGGTTCGGCCTGCATTAGGCGGGCGCCCTATGATTCCACCAGACACAGTAATCCTGATCCAACCCTGTCGCATACCTGCGACAGTGTGCGCTGCGGTATTGATCCTGCTCCCTGTTCCCTTCGGCAAAACGCGCACATTTTCCTCCCACTGGTTCGATTTGAACCTGGACCATCAAGGGAGGATGACATGCTTCATCAGAAAATCGTCGAGTCGCCGTTCAAGCTGAAGTACGGCAACTATATCGGTGGCGAATGGCGCGAGCCGGTCGAAGGCAAATACTTCGAAAACGTGACGCCAGTCACGGGCGGCAAGCTCTGCGACATTCCGCGCTCCGATGAAAAGGACATCAATCTCGCGCTAGATGCGGCCCACGCGGCCAAGGAAAAATGGGGCCGCACCTCCGCTGCCGAGCGCTCCAACATCCTGATGAAAATCGCCCAGCGCATGGAAGACAAGCTGGAATTGCTCGCCCAGGCCGAGACCTGGGACAACGGCAAGCCCATCCGCGAAACCATGGCGGCCGACATTCCGCTGGCGATCGATCACTTTCGCTACTTTGCAGCCTGCATCCGTGCTCAGGAAGGCTCGATCGGCGAGATCGATCATGACACCGTCGCCTATCATTTCCATGAGCCGCTCGGCGTCGTCGGCCAGATCATTCCCTGGAACTTCCCCATCCTGATGGCCGCCTGGAAGCTCGCACCCGCGCTTGCCGCCGGTAACTGCGTGGTGCTGAAGCCGGCCGAGCAGACCCCCGCTTCGATCCTGATCTGGGCCGAGCTTGTCGGCGATCTGCTGCCGCCCGGCGTGCTCAATATCGTCAACGGCTTCGGCATCGAGGCCGGCAAGCCGCTGGCGACGAGCCAGCGCATCGCCAAGATCGCCTTCACCGGTGAGACGACGACCGGCCGCCTCATCATGCAATATGCCAGCCAGAACCTTATTCCTGTGACGCTGGAGCTCGGCGGCAAATCCCCGAATATCTTTTTCGCCGATGTGATGGCCGAGGATGACGACTTTCTTGACAAGGCGCTCGAGGGCTTCGCGATGTTCGCCCTCAACCAGGGCGAAGTCTGCACCTGCCCGAGCCGCGCCCTCGTCCAGGAGTCCATCTACGATCGCTTCATGGAAAAGGCCGTCAAACGCGTCGAGGCGATCAAACAAGGCAACCCGCTTGATCCGGAAACGATGATCGGCGCCCAGGCATCGACGGAGCAGCTTGAGAAGATCCTCGCCTATCTCGACATCGGCAAGCAGGAAGGCGCCCAGGTTCTGGCCGGCGGCTCGCGCAACGATCTCGGCGGCGAGCTGGCGAACGGCTATTACGTCAAGCCGACGATCTTCAAGGGACATAACAAGATGCGGGTGTTCCAGGAAGAGATCTTCGGCCCTGTGGTTTCAGTGGCGACCTTCAAGGATGAGAAGGAAGCGCTCGAAATCGCCAATGACACGCTTTACGGTCTTGGTGCCGGGGTCTGGAGTCGCGATGCCAATCGCTGCTATCGTTTCGGCCGCGAGATCCAGGCCGGCCGCGTCTGGACCAATTGCTATCACGCCTACCCGGCCCATGCGGCCTTCGGAGGCTACAAGCAGTCGGGCATCGGCCGTGAAACCCATAAGATGATGCTCGATCACTACCAGCAGACCAAGAACATGCTGGTCAGCTACAGCCCGAAAGCGCTCGGCTTCTTCTGAGATGCTCTCATATGGGACCCCTCCCCTTGTGGGGAGGGGTTGACAGGGGTACCCTCGTCCCGAACTCTGAAGGAAGAACGATGGAAACGACCGTCAACGGCGAACCGCGTGTTCTCGCAACCGACGCGGCCCTCGATCTCATCTCGGAAATCAAGCGCGATCATCCCGATATCCTCTTCCACCAGTCCGGCGGCTGCTGCGACGGCTCTTCACCGATGTGTTATCCCGCCAATGAATTCATGGTCGGAGACAGCGACGTCAAACTCGGCGAGATCGGCGGCGTGCCGGTCTATATCAGCGCCAGCCAGTTCGAGGCATGGAAACACACGCAGCTGATCATTGATGTCGTGCCGGGCCGCGGTGGCATGTTCTCGCTCGACAACGGCCGCGAGAAACGTTTCCTTACCCGTTCCCGTCTCTTCGGCGGCGGCGAGGCCTGTGCCGTAGCGGATGCGACGATTAAGACGGCCTGAAGCTGCCGCCTGATGTTGCGTCCCAAAAAGGATTTGAAAGCGCTCTTGTCGTGATGCTCCCTGCGGCCGGCCGAGAATTTAGCCTGTAGTATTCCCATAGTACCTGCTGCCGGGCGCTCTTTGTTAATCTTGGTCTGTTGGTTTCAAAGGAGGATGCGATGCCAGCTTCTAAGATCCTGATGATCACCGGTGACTTCACAGAAGATTATGAAACGATGGTGCCGTTTCAGACGCTGCTCGCCTGCGGCTATACGGTCGACGCCGTCTGCCCAGGCAAGAAGGCGGGTGAGACCGTCGCCACCGCCATTCACGATTTCGAGGGCGATCAGACCTACTCGGAGAAACGAGGCCATAATTTCGCGCTGAACGCCACTTTCGACAGCGTGCGGGCGGAGGATTACGATGCCCTGGTGATCCCCGGGGGCCGCGCGCCGGAATATCTTCGCCTCAATGCCGACGTCATCAAAACGGTCCTGCATTTCTTCGATGCCGGAAAACCCGTTGCCGCCATCTGCCACGGCGCGCAGCTGCTTGCCGCCGCCGGCGTGCTGAAGGGCCGCACCTGCTCGGCCTATCCGGCCTGCCGGCCGGAAGTCGAACTTGCCGGGGGCATTTACGCCGACATTTCCATCTCCGATGCGGTCTCGGACGGCAACCTCGTCACGGCGCCGGCATGGCCGGCGCATCCCTCCTGGCTGCGGCAGTTCATGGCAGTGCTCGATGCCTCGTCAATACCTGAAACCAACGCGGCCTGAGAAGGCGGGGCCAGGAGGACGACATGTGTGAACTCTTCATCAAGGCGGATGCGCGGCTATGGGAGAGCACCACCCGGTCGCTGCGCATCGATGGAATGGTCACCAGCGTCAGGCTGGAGAACTTCTTCTGGTCGAAGCTTGAGGAAATTTCCCGGCGCGACGGCATGAACGTCGTGCAACTGATTACCAGGCTGCACCATGAATCGATCGATGCCGGCCATGATCTCGGGAACTTCACATCATTCCTGCGCGTCTGCTGCGCTCGCTACCTCGACCTGCAGGTCACCGGTGACATCCCGGCAGATGTCACCCGCCCGATCGCTGAGTTGGATGCGCCGATCATCCTCGGCCGCGAACGGGAAAAATATCACTGACAGTCGGACGAAACCCGGATGCCGATGGGCGGAGCTCTCTGCTCCGTCCGCATTCTCAAGATACCTGACCGACGCGGCGGCGGAAGGGGTTGCGTTGCGGCGCAGCCTGGACCAACAATGCGCGGCATCATCGAGCACCGGCGCCGTCAGGAGATCACTTGCCATGTACGACCAGAAAGCCGTGATCGTCACTGGAGCCGGCGGCAACCTCGGCAGCGCCGTTGTCCGGGAGCTTGCCGGCGCCGGCGTAAAACTCGTCTGCATGAATCGTTCGAGTCAGGAGCTGGAAACGTTGGCCGGCGAGCTTCCTGCGTCCACCGAGTTTCTATCGATCGCCGGAACAGATCTCACCGATTACGCCTCCTGCGTTGCCGCCGTCGCCCGATCCGTCAAGCGCTTCGGCGGCGTAGGCGCACTGGTCAACACCGTTGGCGGGTTTCAGATGGGGCCGGTCGGGCCGGAAGCCCCCGCGCAATGGGATACCATGATGACGGCAAACGCACGCACCGCGCTAACGATCAGCGCGGCGGTTCTCCCGACGATGAAGGCCGCCGGCTACGGACGCATTGTACATGTCGCTGCGGCGCCTGGTCTGAAGGCCGGTGCCAACCAGGCCGCCTATGCAGCCTCGAAAGCCGCTGTCATCCGGCTGACGGAAGCGCTTGCTGCTGAATGCCGCGACGACCGCATTACTGCCAACTGTATTCTGCCCGGCACGATCAATACCCCCGAGAATCGCGCGGCCATGCGCAATGCAAAAACGGATGCCTGGGTATCGCCGCAGTCGATCGCGAGGCTCATCGCTTTCCTCATTTCACCCGCATCAGGCGTCGTTACCGGGGCAGCGATTCCAGCCACCGGCCGCGAATAGGCGAGGTTTGCAGGTCCCCGGGATCTGGCCGGCAGCACGGTCCTTTTGATATTCTGAACCAATGACAGACGATCGCCTTTATCTCGGGGTCAAGCATGCGATGGAGTTGATGATCGGATCGCGACTGCATTTGGCCGATGGCGGTGCTTGCGATGAGTGACCGGCCGGTATCGCGCACCGGCGCAGCCGCCCTGATGCGCGAGGAACGGTTTCTCGGCGTCAGCCTCGCGACGAGCTGGATATTCCTCGCGTTTCAGGAGCAGCTCTTCAGCCGACTTTCCGATCCGTTCTGGTTCACGGTCCTTTTCGGGTGGCTATTTGCCGTCGTGCTCGGTTCCGCCCTCTCCGTCGTGCGGCATGCGGATCATCTGGCGGAGCGCATTAAGGAGCCTTTCGGGACTCTCATTCTCACGCTCGCCATCACGTCGATCGAAGTGATGGCTATATCCGCCGTGATGATTCATGGCGAGAACAACCCGACGTTGGCGCGCGACACCTTGTTCGCGGTCGTCATGATCATCCTGAACGGCATGGTCGGTCTATCCTTGTTGCTGGGTGCCTGGCGGCGGCCCGAGCAACAGCATAACATGCAGGGCGCTAACGCCTATCTCGGCGTCATCGTGCCTTTGGCGACGCTCAGCCTTGTGATGCCGACTTTTCTTCCCGGCCCGGACGGACAACATCCGTCGGCGCCACGGCAATTGATACTCGGCATAATCTCGGTAGGCCTTTACGCCACATTTCTGTTTCTTCAAGCCGGTCGCCATCAGGACTATTTCACCGACGGCAGCAATCGCCACGAACCTCGTGATGAAGCAGCGCCTCACGCCGCGGCGGTGTGGCCTCATGCCCTATTGCTGTTCGCCTACATGGGTCCTGTGGTATTCCTGGTCGAACAGCTCGCGCGGCCGATCGATTACATCATCGAAACCCTGCATGCTCCAACCGCATTTGGCGGTGTCGTCATGGCCGTTCTTGTCGCCACCCCCGAGGCCATCAGCGCCGTGCGCGCATCTATCGCCAACAATCTTCAGCGGTCCGTCAATATTTTTCTCGGGTCGGTTTTATCGACCATCGGGCTGACCGTACCGGCAATGCTCGTCATCAGCCGTCTTTACGGACATCCGGTAACCCTCGGCCTGGAGCACGGAGATCTTGTGATGCTGGTGCTCACTCTTGCGGTCAGCATTATAACATTTGCCAGCGGCCGCACGCATCTGATGCAGGGGGCGGTTCATCTGGTACTTTTTCTGGCCTACGTCCTGCTGATTTTCCAGCAATGATGGCCTGCGCGAGAGCGGACATTAAATGCCCTGCGTGTCGACTGCCGCCACATGCCCGCGTGCCGACTGCCGAGCGAGAAAAGTCCCGGCGGCTTACGCCTCGAAACGCCGATGCGCACATTTAGGGCCGCTGAAGCAAGTTTGTTGCATGTTCTCAGCGCACGCCGGGATCAATTAAATACTGGCGCTCGACATGCCGCAGCAGATCGAGAACGGCGCGAGACCACGGAAGTCCTCCACGCCGCACTGTTTCACCTTCGCGGCCGACGTCCGAATCCGCGCCACCTGTGAGAGGAATTCGGGCTCGTCCATGCTCTGCTTTCCCGGATGCTGTGAGATGCATCACGCCGCTCGCTGAACGGATGTCTTGATGTTTCCCCGGAAACGCAAAAAGCCCGCTCGAGGCGGGCATTTTGTTTGGTTGCGGGGGCAGGATTTGAACCTGCGGCCTTCAGGTTATGAGCCTGACGAGCTACCGGGCTGCTCCACCCCGCGATATACCATTCCGGACTTTGGGCCCGGGAGCGATGTCAGGCGTAGCCTGACGATGTGAGGCCGTTAAGAGATCGATCCGGTGGATCGATCTTAGGCCGAACGGGCTGCTCCACCCCGCGAGAAGTATTATAACACGAAAGGCCGCTTTGTGAGCGGCCCTTTGCGACGGCGTTGGCCGTTTGAATGTGATGAGAAGATTTAGTTGCGATTTGCAGACCTGGCAGCGACCTACTCTCCCGCGTCTTGAGACGAAGTACCATGGGCGCAGGGGCGTTTCACGGCCGTGTTCGGAAAGGGAACGGGTGCAGCCACCCCGCCATAACCACCAGGTCGGCAAAGCGCAACTTTTGATGAGAAGCTGGCAGGCGTTAGCCTGTTTCTTTTGAACACGTCTTTAATCTTTCCGGCTGCGGGTGCTTGTGGCACCCATACAGGCCAGAGGCCGTCGCCAATCGTTTGGCGTGGCCATCCGCAGCGCCAATGGCGCGTCAGGACAAAGGTCAGGCACATCGAACCGGACGACCGCTTTGCGGTCGCCGGGAGATGAGCATGGTCAATGAGAACGATCAAGCCGATCGAGCTATTAGTACCGGTAAGCTTCATGCGTTGCCGCACTTCCACACCCGGCCTATCAACGTGGTCGTCTTCCACGGCTCTGATAGGGAACACTCGTTTTCAGGTGGGTTTCCCGCTTAGATGCCTTCAGCGGTTATCCCGTCCATATATAGCTACCCTGCTATGCCCTTGGCAGGACAACAGGTCCACCAGAGATATGTCCATCCCGGTCCTCTCGTACTAGGGACAGATCCTGTCAATATTCCTACACCCACGGCAGATAGGGACCGAACTGTCTCACGACGTTCTGAACCCAGCTCACGTACCGCTTTAATTGGCGAACAGCCAAACCCTTGGGACCTGCTCCAGCCCCAGGATGCGATGAGCCGACATCGAGGTGCCAAACAACCCCGTCGATATGGACTCTTGGGGGTCATCAGCCTGTTATCCCCGGCGTACCTTTTATCCGTTGAGCGATGGCCCTTCCACGCGGGACCACCGGATCACTATGACCGACTTTCGTCTCTGCTCGACTTGTCAGTCTCGCAGTCAGGCGGGCTTATGCCATTGCACTCGACGACCGATTTCCGACCGGTCTGAGCCCACCATCGCGCGCCTCCGTTACTCTTTCGGAGGCGACCGCCCCAGTCAAACTACCCACCATACACTGTCCCGGACCCGGATGACGGGCCGCGGTTAGACATCCATGACGATAAGGGTGGTATTTCAAGGATGGCTCCACGGAAACTGGCGTCCCCGCTTCAAAGCCTACCACCTATCCTACACATGCCGACACGAATGCCAGTGTAAAGCTATAGTAAAGGTGCACGGGGTCTTTCCGTCTGACCGCAGGAACCCCGCATCTTCACGGGGAATTCAATTTCACTGAGTCTATGTTGGAGACAGCGGGGAAGTCGTTACGCCATTCGTGCAGGTCGGAACTTACCCGACAAGGAATTTCGCTACCTTAGGACCGTTATAGTTACGGCCGCCGTTTACTGGGGCTTCGATTCAAAGCTTGCACCTCTCCTCTTAACCTTCCAGCACCGGGCAGGCGTCAGACCCTATACGTCGTCTTGCGACTTCGCAGAGCCCTGTGTTTTTGATAAACAGTCGCTACCCCCTGGTCTGTGCCACCCCAAAATACTTGCGTAAATTGGGGTCACGCTTCTTCCGAAGTTACGCGTGCAATTTGCCGAGTTCCTTCAACATAGTTCTCTCAAGCGCCTTGGTATACTCTACCTGACCACC
>NZ_CP071612.1:4257500-4365990 GCF_017357245.1 Rhizobium bangladeshense
CCATCGTGCCGCTGCCGCACGGCCAGAGCCCGGCCATGGCCTGGAACAGCAGCTTTCGGTTGACGCTATGATCGCCGTTGATCATGATTTTCTCGCCGGCCTTGATCACGACATCGGTTTCGCGCAGGCGAAAACCGCCGCATTCCTCGATGTCTTCGCCGATCTTGGCATTGATCACTACATCCTTCATCGTCAGCGTGTCGGATGCGGTGTTCTCATAGGCAATGCTGCCCTTCAGATCGAAGTCCTCGTCCATATCGAGCAATGCCTGGCGGAAGTCGGTAACGCGCATCAGCGTGGCACGCCATTCGGCGATCGGGCCGAAATTGGCGACATACCAGCGCAGCGCCGTATTGACCTGGTTGAAGGCGCCGACCGACATCATCAGCTGGCCGAGGGTGAGGCCGCCGGAGAAATATGCCGGGGCTGCAACGATGATCGGGATGACGATCACCAGCCAGCCGTAGCCGGCCGAAACCCAGGTGAGGTTGGTGTTGGCCATGGCAAGTCGCCTGACGACCCGCAGCACCGAACTGATGTCGGTGTTGATGCGCCGGCGCTCGTTCTCTTCGCCCCGCGCGACGGTGATGGCCGGCATGTTCTCATTGGCATGCATCAGCGTGAAACGGAGTTCGGCCTCTTTCGAGAACCGGTCGGCATTGAGCTTGACCAGCTTGCGGCCGACGACCTGGCTCAGCACTGAGGCGGAAGCGGCATAGAAAATCGCTGCCCAAACCATATAGCCCGGAATGGAAAAACTGTGGCCGCTGATGCGGAAGACGAAGCCGCTCGACAGCTCCCAAAGCACGCCGATGAAGCTCACCAGAAGAATGGTCGACTGTAAGAGGCCGAGGACCAGGCCAGTCGTGCTTTCAGCAAGATTGCGGGAATCCTCGTGCAGGCGCTGGTCCGGGTTGACGCCGATCAGGCCGCTGGAGGCGAGCCGCAGCGCCCGCTTGCGCTTCAGCCATTGGTCGACGAGATCGCGCGACAGGCCCTCACGCATATAGAGCGCCGTCATCTGGTTCAGCCAGGCCTGCAGCACGTTGAGCAGCAGCAGCGTGCCGGCGATCATCGCGAAGATTTCGAGTTGGTGGAAGAATTCGCCGAGATCCCGGCGCTCGAGCGAATCGTAGAAGGGGGCGTTCCACTCGTTGAGGATGACCTGGCCATAGGCCGTCGCCAGGATGACGAGGATCAGCACGGTGGCCAAAAACAGCACCTTGCCACGCACTTCAGAATTCCAGAATGCCGAGAACATTACTCCGAGGCGATATGTCAGGCTGAAATCGTAACCAACCCTGTCTTGCCTCCTGGCGCTCGGCCTCCCCTCGATCTTATCTGCCATCATGCTTTTCCAACAACGCCCATGCTGACATTATTAACATGGTGGCGTTAGCGGTCTATCAACAGATTCTATCAGTCATTAAACTGTGATGATGCTTGCGCGGGCCGCTCTCGCATGCATTCGGCAGTTGATTCGCGGCTCAACTGGGACTAATTAAGGCACTCCGTGGTGATTTGGCCGGCCGGCTTGCAGCCACGTTAAAAAAGTCGCTAAAGGGCCGCGTGCGGACCGGTAGCGATTTTTTGTCGCCGCCGGTTTTTTATTTTTGATCGAGTGACCTCAATGCCCATCAAGATCCCCGATACTCTGCCCGCCTTCGAAACCCTGGTTCAGGAAGGTGTGCGGGTGATGACCGAGACGATGGCGATCCGTCAGGATATAAGACCGTTGCAGATCGGCCTGCTCAACCTGATGCCCAACAAGATCAAGACAGAACTGCAGATGGCCCGCCTCGTCGGCGCTTCGCCGCTGCAGGTGGAGCTGTCGCTCATCCGCATCGGCGGGCACAAGGCGAAGAACACGTCCGAAGATCACCTGCTCGCCTTCTACCAGACCTGGGAAGAGGTAAAGCAGCGCAAGTTCGACGGTTTCATCATCACCGGGGCGCCAATCGAGCTTCTGCCCTATGAGGACGTTACCTATTGGGGAGAGATGCAGGAGATCTTCAATTGGACGGAGACCAACGTCCATTCGACGATGAACGTCTGCTGGGGCGCTATGGCGGCGATCTATCACTTCCACGGCGTTCCGAAATACGAGCTGAAGGAAAAGGCCTTCGGGGTCTACCGCCACCGGAACCTCAAACCTTCCTCCATCTATCTGAACGGCTTTTCCGACAACTTCGAGGTGCCGGTGTCCCGATGGACCGAGGTACGCCGCGAAGATATCGAAAAATCCGAAAGCCTGGAAATCCTGATGGAGTCCAGCGAGATGGGCGTATGCCTCGTGCACGAGAAGAGGGGCCGTCGGCTCTACATGTTCAACCACGTCGAATATGACTCCACCTCGCTTTCCGACGAGTATTTTCGCGATGTGGATGCCGGCGTGCCGATCAAGATGCCGCACAACTACTTCCCGCATAATGACCCATCGCTTGCGCCGCAGAACCGCTGGCGCAGCCATGCGCATCTGCTTTTCGGCAATTGGATCAACGAGATCTATCAGACGACACCCTACGATCTCGAAGAGATTGGTATGGATCTCTGAGCGTGCTGGCCGCATTTCACATCAAGGCCCGCAGCATTGCCGCTGCCGCATTTCTTTCTGGTCGTACCGGTTGCGGTTTGGAGCAAATGAAGGCAGGTTCCCGACCTACCCCCAGGAAAAGAACGGAACGGATGTCGATTATGTCGGAGAAGTTGGAGCGAGAAGTTTTCGGGCAGACGAAGGCGGGTGAAACCGTCTACCGCGCAGAGATTAAGGGCGGAGGGCTGACGGCCAGAATCATCACCTGGGGTGCGGTTATCCAGGATCTGCGCCTTGCGGGCCATGACGCGCCGCTGCAGCTCGGCTTTGAGGATTTCGACAGCTACCCCCTCTATTCGGCCTATTTCGGCGCGACACCCGGCCGCTGCGCCAACCGCGTCGGCGGCGGCAGGTTCACGCTCGATGGCAAGGACTACCAGCTCGAGCAAAACGAAAACGGCGTCACGCATCTGCATGGTGGCAGCGACAATATCGCCAAGCGCAACTGGACGATCGTCGAGCATGAAGTCGACCGCCTGATAATGAAGATCGTCGATCCTGACGGCCGCGCCGGCTATCCCGGCAATTGCACCATCCAGGCGACATTCCGGGTGCATGGCAATGGGGAACTGTCGATCACCTACGAATCGACCAGCGATCGGCCGACGCTCGCCAATGTCTGCCAGCACGCTTATTTCAATCTCGACGGACGCGAGGATGCGCTGGGCCACGACATCATGATCGCCGCCGATCACTATCTGCCGACCGACGAGAAGCAGGTGCCGACCGGCGAGATCCGGCCCGTCGACGGAACCGAATTCGATTTCCGCGAGATGGCCCCGATGAAACGTTTCGTCGGCAGCGAACAGGTGTTGTACGACCATAATTTCTGCCTGTCCCGCGAACGCACCGCCAAGCGGACCGTCGCGCTCGCCCGCAGCCTCTATTCCGGCGTGTCGCTGGAAGTGCGCAGCACCGAGCCGGGCGTGCAGTTCTATGCCGGCTTTAAGCTCAACACAGGGGCTCCCGGCCTCGACGGGCGTAAATACGGCCCGTTCGCCGGCTTCTGCCTGGAGACCCAGGTCTGGCCGGATGCGATCAACCACGAGGGCTTCCCGAATGCGGTGCTGCGTCCGGGCGAGGTGCTGCGCCAGGAGACGGATTATATCTTCACCAAGAGCTGAAAGAGGCGGGCGTCCACGGACGCGCGGCTGTCAAATTAGATCGTTGTGAACCCTCTCCGGCGGACCGGGGAGGGTTTTTTCATCTCCACCTTCGATTTACCCTTGCTCATTGGTTCTATATAGGTTCTATTGCCAACCCATGAATAGAACCAGTCTGATAGCGGAACTGAGCAGACGCGGCCTGCGCGACGACGCTCTGGCCGGCCCGCTCTACAAGCGGCTGGCTCAGGCGCTGACCAGTCTCATTCAGGAAGGATTGCTGAAGCCCGGCGCGGCGCTGCCGGGCGAGCGCGACCTTGCGGAGGCTCTCAAGCTCGGCCGCGTCACCGTACGCACCGCCTATCGCGACCTGATGGCGGCGGGCGCGCTGGAATCGCGCCATGGAAGCGGTACCTTCGTATCGGGCAAGGTGGAGCGCATGGAACAGTCGCTCTGGCGGCTTTCCTCCTTCTCCGCCGACATGCGCTCGCGCGGGCGTCTGCCGGCCGCACGAATATTGTCGCAGGAGGTCAACACGCCGTCGCCGGAAGAATCCTTCCTGCTTGGCCTCGGCGGCGACGAGCCGGTGCTGAGGCTCGACCGGCTGCGCCTCGCCGACGGGCTGCCGCTGGCGATCGAGCGCGCCGTGGTGCCGGTCAAATTTCTCGGGGAGAACGCCGGCGGCGAGGGATCGCTTTACGATGCGCTGGCGGCAAACGGCCATCGGCCGGTGCGCGCGCTGCAGCGTCTGACCGCCGTCACACTGGATGCGTCCTACGCTGCAATGCTGAACGTCAAAACAGGAGCGCCGGCGCTCCTGATCGAACGTGTCTCGCGGCTGGAAGACCAGCGTGTCGTCGAATACACCCGCTCGCATTATCGCGGCGATGCCTATGATTTCGTCGCCGAATTGAGAATTGGAGATGACCATGAGTGAGAACCAGTCGCTGATGCTGCAGGAAGCCGGCCAGTCACCGGAGGTGGTGGCCATGCTTCTCGAAAAGGAAAAGCCGGTCTTTGCCGAAATCGCCAGGCTGTTTTCGTCCTCCCGCCCGAGCGTGGTGACGACGGCGGCGCGCGGCTCCTCGGACCATGCCGCCACCTTCTTCAAATATCTCTTCGAGATCACCTGCGGTGTGCCGGTCGCATCGGTCGGCCCGTCGATTGCGTCCGTCTATGGCGCCGCCCTCAACCTGAAGGGCGGTGTGCATTTCACCGTCTCGCAGTCGGGTGCAAGTCCCGATATCGTCGCCCTGCAGGAGGCGGCCAAAAAGGGCGGCGCGGCGACGATCGCCATCGTCAACGTTACCGATAGCCCGCTTGCGAAACAGGCAGACATCGTCCTCGGTCTCAATGCCGGCGCGGAAAGAAGTGTTGCGGCAACGAAGTCCTTCATCGCCTCCGTCGCCGCGCTTTCCGGCGTGACGGCGGCAATCGGTAACGCGTCCGACCTGCAGACGGCACTCGGCAAGCTGCCGGAGGCGCTTTCGGCGACCGCCGGGATCGACACGGCGGCGGCCGAGGAGGTGCTGTTCAATGCGACCTCGCTCTACACGGCCGGCCGCGGCCCGGCCTTTGCGATCGCGCTCGAAGCAGCATTGAAGGCCAAGGAAACATCCGGCCTGCATGCCGAGGCCTTTTCGCTGGCGGAACTGATGCATGGCCCGATGCGCCTGGTGCAGCCGGGCTTTCCGATCGTCGCCTTCTCCCCTGACGACGCGGCCTTCGCCAATAACGGCCAGGCGCTGGAGCGCCTGCAGAAGCTCGGCGCCACCACGGTCGGTTTCTCCACGCAGCCGCTCTCCGGCATCAGTCTGCGTGTGCCGACGACGGGCAACGGCCTGATCGATCCGCTGGTGTCGCTGCTCGTCTATTACCGGCTGATCGAGTCGGTGACGCGCCGCAAGGGCTTCGACCCCGACCGGCCAGCGAATCTGCTCAAAGTGACGGAGACGGTCTGATGGGGCGCAAGATCTTCGTCGGCGCTCGCATCTTCGACGGTGAGCGCTTCCATGACGACAAGGTGCTCATCGTTGCCGACGGCCGCGTCGAAAGAATCGCCGCGGCAAATGACCGGCCTGATGGCGAGAAGGTTAAACTTGAGGGTGGCGTCCTGTCGGCCGGCTTCATTGATGCGCAGGTCAATGGCGGCGGCGGCCGGATGCTGAACGACGAGCCTTCCGCGACATCAATGGCTATTATCGCCGGCGGGCACAGGCCCTATGGCACGACATCGCTGTTGCCGACCTTGATTACCGATACATCGGAGGCGACCAATGCCGCCATCGAGGCGGCGAAGGAGGCTGTCAAGGAAAACCGCGGCGTCGCCGGACTGCATCTCGAAGGCCCGCATCTGGCGCCAGCCCGCAAAGGTGCTCATCTGGCCGAGCTGATGCGGCCGGTGGAGGATGGCGACGTCAAGGCATTTATTCGGTTACGTGAGGCAATCGGCACGCTGCTCGTCACGATTGCGGCCGAGCAAGTGACGGTCGCCCAGGTGCGCGAGCTTGCCGAAGCCGGCGTCATCGTCAGCCTTGGTCATTCCGATTGTTCGAGCGAGGCGGCGGAGGAGCGTTTCGATGCCGGAGCGCGTGGCGTCACCCACCTCTTCAACGCCATGAGCCAGATGGGGCACCGTGCTCCCGGGCTCGTCGGCGCAGCCATTGATCATCCCGCGACCTGGTGCGGCATCATTGCCGACGGCCATCACGTCGATCCGAAGGCACTGCGCACGGCCCTGCGCGCCAAGCGCGGCGAAGGCAAGCTGTTCTTCGTCACCGATGCCATGTCGCTTGTCGGCTCGCAGCAGGACTCGTTCACGCTGAATGGACGCACCGTCCGGCGCGAAAGGGGGGGATTCTGTTCGAAGCTCGTGCTTTCCGACGGGACGCTCGCGGGCTCCGACATCGACATGATTTCGGCAATCCGCTACGGCGTCACTTATCTCGATCTGACGCTCGCCGAAGCTTTGCGCATGGCGACCCTTTATCCCGCGCGTTTCCTGAGGCTTGCCGACCGCGGCCATCTCTCGCCGGGCGCGCGCGCCGATCTTGTCCATCTGACCGATGCCCTCACTGTTACATCCACCTGGCTTGCCGGCGAGGCCGCCTGAGATCAAGGAGACGTGGGATGACTGACATCACGGACGCCTATTTCTCCAATCTGATCGGCCGGCTTGAAGAGCTGAAGCAGACGCTTGCCGAGCCGATGGCCAGAGCAGCGGCGGTCATCCTCGATGCTGCCCGCGGCGACAAACGCGTCTATGTCTTCGGTACCGGCCATTCGCATATGCTGGCGGAAGAAGTGCACTATCGCGCCGGCGGGCTCGCCTTCACCGTGCCGGTGCTCGTCGGGTCGGCCATGCTGCACGAGGGGGCGGTGATCAGCTCGGTCTATGAGCGCACACAGGGCTTGGTGCGGCCGATGCTGGAGCGTTACGGCATGCAGCCGGGCGATGTCATCATCATCGCCTCCAATTCGGGCGTGAACGCCGCCCCGATCGAAGCCGCCGACTATGCGCGCGAAATTGGCGCAAAGGTGATCGCCATCACGTCGATTGCCTATTCCTCAGCGATCGCCAATGGCCGCCGGCGCCTTGCCGAAGTCGCCGATGTGGTGCTGGACAACGGACTGCCGCCGGGAGACGCCGTTGTCGAGCTCGAAGGCATGGGGCTTCGGGTTGGGCCTGTCTCGACGGCGGTCGGGGTGACGGTCATCAACGCGATCTTTGCCGAAGTCGCCTCGGAGCTTTCGAAATCCGGCGATGCGCCGGTCTATCTCAGCGCCAATATGCCGGGCGCAGCCGAGATCAACCAGAAGCTCGTCAAGAAATACCGGTCGCGCAACCCGCATCTCTGACAAGCAGATACAAAAAAGGCCGGTCGGAACCGGCCTTTGTGATGCAGTCAAATCACAAATCAATCCTTGGCGCGTTCGACGTAGGAGTTGTCTTCCGTCGCGATGACGACACGGGTACCGGCGTCGATGTGCGGCGGCACCATGGTGCGGATGCCGTTGGACAGCATAGCCGGCTTGTAGGAAGAGGATGCCGTCTGACCTTTGACGACCGGTTCGGTCTCGGTGATTTCGAGGGTCACGTGGCGCGGCAGCTCGAGCGCCAGCGGGATACCTTCGTGGATCGACAGGATGCAGGTCATGCCTTCCTGGAGATAGGCCTTCTGGTCACCCATGGTTTCCTGGCTGACGACCACCTGGTCGTAGGTTGCCGGATTCATGAAGTGGAAGCCTTCGCCGTCCTCATAGAGATACTGGAAGTTGACGTCTTCCACGAAGGCGCGCTCGACCTGTTCAGTGGTGCGCCAGCGTTCGGAAACCTTCACGCCATCGACGATGCGGCGCATGTCGACCTGGGTGACCGGCGTTCCCTTGCCCGGATGAAAGTTCTGGGCGGTGAGAACGACGTAGAGCTTGCCGTCCACGTCGAGAACGTTGCCCTTGCGGACCGAAGAGGCGATGACCTTGACCATAAGACTTCCTTGTAACTCGGCTTTCGGCGTCGTAGAGGACTGTCGAGACGCCCCGAAGACACAGATGTTTTTCTTGGGGCGCAACTAACCTAAAATCCGGGAAATAGCCACCCCCATACCGGTTTCTCCGGCGAAGAAAGCTTGGAATGAACTTTTCGGCCAAAGCGTCTCCCTGGTGGACCCCGTCCGTGCATGCCGATCGCCGCCCGTTCCTGATCGGGCGCAATGCGGTCCAGGCGGCATTGCGGGGGTTTTCGCGCGCGAGAATTTCATCGAGGTCGATACCGCGGTACTGCAGATCTCACCCGGCAACGAAGCGCATCTGCATGCCTTCGCGACAGAAGCGGTAACGACGGACGGCCAGACGGCGCCGTTTTACCTGCACACTTCGCCGGAATTCGCCTGCAAGAAGCTGCTTGCGGCGGGCGAGCAGCGCATTTCCTGCTTTGCCCATGTCTATCGCAATCGCGAGCGCGGGCCGCTGCATCATCCCGAGTTCACCATGCTCGAATGGTATAGGGCCGGCGAAAGCTACGAGAGCCTGATGATGGATTGCGTGCGGATCCTGGCGCTGGCGGCCGAAACGGTAAAGGCCGACAAGCTGACCTATCGCGGCGGGCAGTGCGATCCCTTTGCCGGGCCGGAGCGGCTCAGCGTCGCCGAAGCGTTCGAACGCCATGCCGGCATTGATCTCCTCGCCTCCGTCGCCGCCGACGGATCAACCGATCGCGAACATCTGGCAATCGAGCTCAAGCGTATCGGCATGCGTGTTGCCGATGATGACGGCTGGGCCGATCTTTTCAGCCGGGTGCTGGTCGAAAAGATCGAGCCGCATCTCGGCTTCGACCGCATCACCATTCTCGACGAATATCCGATTTCCGAGGCCGCACTTGCGCGTCCCTCGAGACGCGACCCCAGAGTTGCCGAACGTTTCGAGCTCTATGCCTGCGGCGTCGAACTCGCCAACGGATTCGGCGAGCTTACCAATGCCGACGAGCAGCGGCGCCGGTTCGAGATCGAGATGGCGGAAAAGGCCCGTGTCTACGGCGAGAGCTACCCAATCGACGAAGACTTCCTGGCGGCACTTTCGCTGATACCCGAAGCAAGCGGCATTGCGCTTGGCTTTGACCGCTTGGTGATGTTGGCCACTGGAGCGTCGCGCATCGATCAGGTGCTCTGGGCGCCGGTTGCGGAGCATGGACGATGAACGTCCTCAAACCGGTCAAGAGCGTCGACGATCTTCTAAAGGCGGGGTTAGCCACGGCTGGCGATCGCGCAATTCTTGACGAAATAGCCGCTCGTTACGCCATCGCCTTGACGCCCGCGATGACCAGACTGATTGACAGCGCCGATCCTGATGATCCGATCGCGCGGCAGTTCGTGCCTGACGCTGCCGAACTTATCGTCGCCCCCGAAGAACGCGCCGATCCGATCGGCGACCATGCCCACAGCCCTGTCGAAGGCATCGTCCATCGTTATCCCGACCGCGTGTTGCTCAAGGCCGTGCATGTCTGCCCGGTTTATTGCCGCTTCTGCTTCCGCCGCGAAATGGTCGGGCCGCAGGGTTTGGGCACGCTCGATGCGGCGGCGATGCAGGCAGCTCTCGATTATATCGGCGGCCGCCCGGAGATCTGGGAGGTCATCCTGACCGGCGGCGATCCGCTGGTGCTTTCGCCGCGCCGGCTCCGCGACATCATGGAGGCGCTTGCCGCGATCGCGCATGTGAAGATCGTGCGCTTCCACACCCGCGTTCCGGTCGTCGATCCCGAGAAGATCGATGCGGCGCTGATCGCCGCGCTGAAGGCGAGCGGCAAGACCGTCTATCTGGCGCTGCATGCCAACCATGTCAGGGAACTGACGACGGAAGCGCGCGCGGCCTGTGGGCGCCTCGTCGATGCCGGCATCGCGATGGTCAGCCAAACGGTGCTGCTCAAGGGCATCAACGATGATCCCGAGGTGCTGGCCGAACTGATGAAGGCCTTCGTCGAAATCCGCGTCAAACCCTATTACCTCCATCATCCCGATCTTGCGCCCGGCACTGGCCATTTCAGATTGACGATCGACGAGGGCCAGAGGATCGTGGCGGCGCTGCGCGGGCGGATTTCCGGCCTCTGCCAGCCGACCTACATCCTCGATATCCCAGGCGGTCACGGCAAGGCCGTCATCAGCGGAAGCACTGTTCAGGCAACGGGCGACGGCTGTTATTCCGTTTCGGATTACCGCGGCGGCGAGCATTCCTATCCGCCGGCCTGATGACGCGAAGTCATACTTTCCGTGTCATTTCTGTACTCTCCGCGTCGGAAGCTGTGTCGCGCATAATTGCTCAAATGATATTAGCCCATTGAAATAAAATTAATATTCGAGCCTTTATCGGGATGATCGCTAAAGTTCTAACTGTGAGTGACAATCATATTTAACCCAACAAATTAGCGGAATGTTCTGTTTTCCGCACTAAAAGAACGCTCATGACAAGGCGATGAACGCCGGTTCGGGATCATGAGTATCTTGGAGTGATGGGATGAATAAGACAATCCGCGACCTCGTAGCCAAATTCGGCAAACTTCCGACGTCGGTCGACCAGATCGCCGACGACGCCGATCTTTATGCGGCAGGTCTGACGTCCTTTGCTTCGGTGCAGCTGATGCTGGGCATTGAAGAGGCATTCGACATCGAATTTCCCGACAATCTGCTGAACCGCAAATCCTTTGCAAGTATTTCGGCCATCGCCAAAACCGTCGATCTCATACGGGACGGCCGGAAGGTCGCCTGATGAATTTCCCCGTCAAGATCATTGAAGACGGGCTTGTCGCAAGGGTCGCCCGCGTCGCTGAAGTCGCGGCGAAACACGCGGATGCGGTCGACGTCGAAGGCCGCTTCCCACGGGAAGCCGTGGATGCGATGAAGGCCGAAAGGCTGCTCGGCATTCAGGTGCCGCGCCATCTCGGCGGGGAATCGGCCTCGATCACTGAAATCGCCGAATTGTGCTCGATGCTCAGCCAGGCCTGCGCGGCAAGCGCCATGGTCTTCGCCATGCACCACATCAAGCTGTCCAGCCTCGTCGAACACGGCGCCGATAGCGAATGGCATTGCGGCTTCATGCGCGGCATCGCTGCCGAACAGCTGCTGATCGCATCGGCCACCACCGAAGGCGGCATCGGAGGCAACCTCCGCAACAGCATTTGCGCCATCGAGGTCGACGGGGATATCTGCCGACTCGAAAAGGATGCAACGGTCATTTCCTATGGGTCGCATGCTGACGCCATCCTCATCACTTCGCGTGCCCATGCGCAGGCCGCCTCTTCCGACCAGGTACTGACGGCTTTCCTCAAGGATCAGTACACGCTCGAGAAAACGCATGTCTGGAATACGCTCGGAATGCGCGGCACCTGCTCGGACGGCTTCCTCTTCAAAGGCGAAGCACCGGCGCGGCAAATCCTGCCGAAGCCTTTCGCTGAGATCGCCGCGCAATCCATGCTCGCTTCCTCGCATCTGCTCTGGAGTGGCGTCTGGTACGGCATCGCGGTCGACGCCGTAGCGCGCGCCCAGGCCTTCGTGCGCGCCGCCGCCCGCAAGGCCCCTGACGCCCAGCCGCCCGGAGCACTACGCCTCGCCGAGGTTTCGAATCTGCTGCAGATGGTGAAATCCAACGTCGTTGCCGGCCTAAAGGCCTACGAGGACGCCAAAGCCAATCCCGACCGGCTGTCGTCGATGGGTTTTGCCGTGGCGATGAACAATGTCAAGATCGCCTCTTCCGAGACGATCCTGGAGATCGTCAACCACGCCATGCTGATCTGCGGCATCATGGGTTATAAAAATGGCACGCCCTTCAGCCTCGGGCGGCATCTGCGCGACGCGCATTCCGCACAGTTGATGATCTCGAACGACCGCATCCTCGGCAATACGTCGAGCATGCTTCTCGTCCACAAGCAGGACACTAGCCTACTGGGGTAAAGCCATGGATATGCAGACCTCTTTTCTCGACCGGCTCTTCGAATCCGGCCTGCTGATCGACACCGGCGTTGACGGTCTCTATGGCCGCAGCGGCCAGTTCGAAGATGTCATCACCGCCTTCGAACGGCTGATCGATACGTTCGGCGGCGCCGACGGCGCCGAGGCGATGCGTTTTCCGCCCGGCATGAACCGCGCGCTCTTCGAAAAGAGCGGCTACATGAAGAGCTTCCCGCAGCTGGCCGGCACCGTGCACAGTTTCTGCGGCAGCGAGCTCGATCATATGAGCCTGCTTGAATGCATGGAGGTCGGAGACGACTGGACCAAGGGCCAGCAGGCGACCGATATCGTGCTGACGCCGGCTGCCTGCTACCCGCTTTATCCGACAGTCGCCAAGCGCGGCAACCTGCCGAAGACCGGCGGCCTGTTCGATCTGCAGTCCTATTGCTTCCGCCACGAACCGTCGAAGGATCCGGCCCGCCAGCAGCTCTTCCGCATGCGCGAATATGTCTGCATGGGAACTGAGCAGCACGTCACCGATTTCCGCCAGAAGTGGATGGACCGCGGCCTCGAAATGATGAAGCAGGTCGGCCTCGACGTGACCATCGACGTTGCCAACGATCCGTTCTTCGGCCGCGCCGGCAAGATGATGGTCAACAATCAGCGTGACCAGAACCTGAAGTTCGAACTGCTGATTCCGATTACCTCAGTTGCTAAGCCGACCGCCTGCATGAGCTTCAATTACCATCAGGACTCCTTCGGACTGAAGTGGGGCCTCAATCTCGAAGACGGCAGCGTTGCGCACACCGCCTGCGTCGGCTTCGGTTTGGAGCGTATCGCGCTCGCCCTCTTCCACCATCATGGTCTCGACGTGAAGGAATGGCCGGCCAGCATACGGAAAACGCTGTGGGGCTGATGACATCGGTGACATCGGTCTTCCCGGGGATAAGTCCGGAAACCTACCGGCAGCACGCGCTGCATTCCGGCGAGCGCGCATGGCCGGAAACCAACTGTTATGTCGATCTCTGGATCGAAGTGCTGGCGACTTCAGGCGCTGCCCCCGAGGCGATGCTGGGTTTCACCCTGGCGCAGGATTTCGAGGGCGACCAATTCACCTTCTTCAAAGTTCCGCTCGAAGATCTCGAAGCGCTCTACGGCATCCGCGCGACCGAGCTTGCGATCTACGACCGCGTCGAACGGCATGTCGAAGTGCAGATCGCGCGGGGTCGTCTTTGCCTGATCGAAATGGATTCCTTTTATATGCCGGACACCCGTGGCACCGCCTATCGGCAGGAGCACGGGAAGACGACGGTTGCAATCAACCGGTTGGACGTTGTGGCAAAGCGCATCGAATATTTTCACAATGCCGGCTATTTCCACGTCGAAGGCGACGATTTCGACGGGCTGTTCCAGCAGCAGCTGACGGAGAGCGACCCGCCGTTCCTCCCCTATACGGAATTTGCGCGTTTTCCGGAAAAGCCCGCCGATGAAGCGCATCTTCGCGCGACCGCGCGGCGCCTTGCAGGTTTTCACTTCGCCAGGCGCCCCCGCCAAAACCCGCTCCGCGCCTTTGCCCGCGTCTTCCCGCAGCAGGTGGAAGCGGTGGCGGAGCGGCCGTTCGGATTCTTCCACAAATACGCCTTCAACACGCTCCGTCAGGTGGGCGCCAATTTCGAGCTGGCGGCTGATTATCTGAGCTGGCTGTCCTCAACCGAATTCGCGGCGGCCGCCGAGGATGCCCGGCGAATTTCCGACGCGGCGAAATCCGTGCAGTTCCAACTTGCCCGCGCTGTCGCCCGCAGGAAGTTCGAGCCGCTTCAGGCGGCACTTGATCCGGCCGCCGATGCATGGGATTCCATGATGGCATCGCTTGCGGAGCGAATCTGAGGCCGGAGATCAGACAATGCGGGGGCGTTTGGCAAGCATCGGAGCCCGGGAAAGCGTGCTTTCCGAAGGCTGGAATCTGGTCCTGACGGAGCCGGGCGCCTGCGCCGTACCGCACGATATTCATCTTTCCGCGCAGTTCATTCCTGCCCCCGTCCCGGGTACCGTTGCGGCAGCGCTTGAAAAGGCCGGGCTGTTTGACCGGGAAAATCCCGAGCCGCTGAACACGAAAGACGCCTGGTATCTCTGCCGGCTTTTTGATGCCGAACCCGGCGAAGCAATTCTGCGTTTCGGCGGGCTTGCCACGGTTTGCAATGTCTTCCTCAACGGCGAAGAAATCCTCTTTTCCGAAAGCATGTTCACGGCGCACGAACTCCCGGTGACACTCCTGGGGGGTGACGAGTTGGCGCTCTGCTTCCGAGCGCTCGGGCCACGCCTGTCCGAGCCCGGCCCGCGGGCGCGCTGGCGGCCGCAGATGATCACGCCGGTTGGTTTGAAGAATTTCCGCACGACGCTGCTCGGCCATATGCCGGGCTGGTGCCCCGATATTCACGCCGTCGGGCCGTGGCGGCCGATCTCACTGGTGCAGCGCGATACCGTGTCGATCGATAATGTCTCCATCCGAGCGGTCCTGGAGGAAAACGGCGTCGGCCGGCTGAGCGTCTCCCTGCATAACAATGCCGAAGATCCAGCAATGCTGCTGCGCTGCGGCGGCATGGAGCAGCCCTTCGAGAAGGTCGGCGAAAATCATTACTCGGCTATCCTCAAGCTGTCCGATATCGAGCCCTGGTGGCCGCATACGCACGGCACACCGCGTCTTTATGAAATGACGCTGGTTTCCGACGGCGCGGAATATTCGCTCGGCGGGACCGGCTTCCGGCGCATAGACGTCGACCGCGCCGCCGATGGCGAAGACTTCGCGCTCATTGTCAACGGCGAGCGCATCTTCTGCCGCGGCGCCGTATGGACGACTGCCGATATTGCGCGGCTGCCGGGAGGGCGGGCGGATTATGAACCGTTCCTGGGACTTGCCTCCCAAGCCGGCATGAACATGATCCGCATCGCCGGCACCATGGCTTATGAGACGCCCGATTTCTTTGCGCTCTGCGACGAGCTCGGCCTGCTCGTGTGGCAGGATTTCATGTTCGCCAATTTCGACTATCCGCGCAACGACAAGGCTTTTCTCGGCCATGTGCATGCCGAGGTCGAGGAATTCCTGCACGGCGTCCAGGCGTCACCTTCCCTGGCGGTGCTTTGCGGCGGCAGCGAAATCCACCAGCAGGCGGCGATGCTCGGCCTGCCTATGGAATTCTGGAGCGGGCCGGTCACCGACGAGATCATTCCGGCCATCGCCGCGCGCATGCGTCCCGACGTGCCCTATGTTCCAAACTCGCCTCATGGCGGAGCGATGCCGTTCTCGCCCAATTCAGGCGTCGCGCATTATTACGGCGTCGGCGCCTATATGCGGCCGATTGCCGACGCCCGCCGCGCCGATGTGCGATTTGCCTCGGAATGCCTTGCCTTTGCGCATGTGCCGCAGCAAAGGACGCTGCAGCGCCATCTCGACGTCCCCGCCGTCCACAGCCCGCTGTGGAAGGCGCGTGTGCCCCGCGACCGCAGCGCATCGTGGGATTTCGAGGATGTGCGCGACTTCTATTTGGAGCTTCTCTACGATTTCGACCCGGCCCGGCTGCGGCGCGAAGATCTGGAACGATATCTCGATCTTTCCCGCGCCGTTACCGGCGAGGTGATCGAGGAATCCTTCGCCGAATGGAGGCGCAAAGGCTCCGGCTGCAACGGCGCGCTGGTCTGGACGCTGCAGGATCTGCTGCCCGGCCCCGGCTGGGGCGTCATCGATTCCACAGGGGAGCCGAAACCCGTCTGGTATGCGATGCGCCGCGCCTTCCGGCCGATCCAGGCGGTCTTCACTGATGAGGGAACCAATGGTCTCGACGTGCATGTCATCAACGAGACGGACAGCGCCCTCGACCTGGAACTCGAGGTCCTCTGCCTGCGCAATGGAAGGCAACAGGTCGTCAGCGGCAACATGGGGCTCAAGCTGGCGGCAAGGAGCGTGGAACGTTTTGCCTGCACCGCGCTGTTCGGCGCTTTCTTCGATACGACCTATGCCTTCCGTTTCGGTCCGCCGGCGCATGACGCAAGCGTCGCTCGGCTGCGCTCCCTCGCCGACGGCGTCGTTCTCGCAGAAAGCTTCCACTTCCCCTGCGGACGAGGCAAGGCGCTGCATGACGCCACGATCGAGGCATCATTGGCCAAGGACGGCGACGACTGGGTCGTCGATCTCAGGAGCGATCGGCTGGCGCAATCAGTGCATATCGACGTGGGCGGTTATTGGCCCGACGACGACTGGTTCCACCTTGCTCCGGGTGCATTGCGGCGCGTGAGGCTCCATCCACTACCCGGCACGGAGAGCGATGCTCCGCCGACGGGCGAAATCAGAAATCTGGGCAGTTCACGTCGCGTCGGGTTCGCGGGCTAGAGTATGTCGTGCGAACTATGCTGCCTGCTAAGAATGATACAAAACCACCGAAAGATCGTGATTTGAGAAAGACATACCGCTTTCTGCGCGCCCACGTCCTGCAGCGCCTTATCCCACGGTCGCGTGTCGCCTTCAATCCCCGCAAGCCGGTGGAGATCATCGGCTATCTCTCGATGCCTGTCGGCGTCGGCGAATCGGCAAGGCTTTGCGCCGGCGTTCTTTCCGAGGCCGGGCGGGCGATTTTGCTATCCGACGTCAGCACACATCCGGATGAGAAATCCTTCGCCGGATGGGCGCCGCCGCATGTTTCCAACGACCTGCCGGGAAGCCGGATCTGGCATCTCAATCCGCCGATGCTGCCGCGCGCCATCGCGAAGAAAGGGCTTGCGAATTTTACCCGCACTTTCAACATCGGCTATTTCGCCTGGGAGCTCGAGGTCGTGCCGGCGGAATGGCGCAATGGGCTGCGTTACATGAATGCCGTCTTCGTACCCTCGGAATTCACCAGACGGGCGATTGCGCCGCTGACGGCGGCACCCGTCATCGTGGTTCCGCATCCCGTAATCGAGAAGCCGGCGGCGGAGGGCATGCGGGAGAAGTTCGGCGTCGAGAAAGATGCCTTTCTCGTCAGCTTCATCTTCAGCGCCGGCTCTTCGATCAACCGAAAGAACCCGCAGGCGGTGATCGAGGCCTTCAGACTGTTCAGCGCCGAATGCCCGAGCGCCTTTTTGCTGATGAAGGCGAGCGGCGATATCGGCAGGGATGAGGGCTTGCGCGAACTGATTGCTTCGGTCGCCGGCAACGCCCGCATCAAGATCGTCACGGACAAGCTCTCGAACGCCGAGATCAATGGCCTTATCCGCTCTTCCGACGCTTATCTTTCGCTGCATCGCTCGGAAGGCTTCGGGCTGACTGTAGCCGAGGCGATCATGCATCGCACCCCGGTCGTTTCCACCGCCTGGTCAGGGACCGAAGATTTCTGCGATCCCGAGAACAGCTGGCTGGTCGCCTCTCCCCTCATTCCCGTCGTCGATTCCCATCCAGAATTTGCGGGGTTGCCGAGCGCGGTCTGGGCGAATCCCTCTCCTGAAATCGCGGCCGCGCATCTCGGCGATATCTTCCGTGCGCCCGAGCGTGCACGAGAGAAGGCCACGAAGGCGCGGGAGTTCCTGCTGCGCTACCTCGCAGAGAACAGCTATGAGAAGGCGCTCCAGAAGCTGGCGGCGATGCAGGCCAGCTAAGGTGACGTCCTCACTCCGCTTTATTTTAACATTTTCGCATTAGAGATGGCGGGTATGCGGCTTAGAGCACATCGCGCAAAAAATGCGCAGCGGTTGCGATAACGATAAGCGTAAAAACAAAGAGCTAGAGCGTGAGAAGCGAATCTGAAGGATCGCAACGCGCTTTGGGTCGATCCTGACGGATGGACAGATGTCGAAGGGTATTATCGCAAATTCGGTGATGAATGCGGCGGCAGGCATGCTGCTTTTGCTGACGGGCTTCGTTTCCTCAATCATCACCGCGCGGCTGCTTGGGCCGGAGGCCAACGGCATCGTCGCCTTCTCGCTTTGGCTAGTGATGACAGGTGCCTCGATCGCCGAGCTTGGGTCCAGCATCACGCTGTTGAAGACCCTGCCGCAGCTTTCGGCGGAGGGCTATGACGCGCGCCGGCGGCGGGGGTTCGCCGCCATTCTCGTCAGCTTCATGATATTTTCGACGGTGCTGCTGCTGGCGCTCTACGCCCTGTTTTTCCTGACTTCCGAGGAGATGCACTGGGCGGAAACCGCGCCTTCCGTCGCGCTCGTCACCGGCGCGCTGTTTTTCGTCCAGGCGATCGGGTCTTTCGTCAAATTCTACCTGATCGGCGAAAAGAAGCTCGGCACCTTCTTCAAGCTGACAGTTGCGGTCTCCATCATACAGCTCGCCGGCGTCGCCGCCGGCGCCGTTCTCTATGGCGTCGAGGGCGTTCTCGTCGGTTATGCACTTGGCCAGCTCGTGCTGTTTTTCGCCACACTGCCGATCCTTCTTGCACGGCGCGACTGGTGCGGGGTTTCGCTGAAGTATCTCGCCTCCTCCTCGGTCATCCTGTCGATCCAGTTCATCATCGATTCCATCTTCCTCAACCGGCTCGAACTGCTCTTCCTGCAGCAGTTCTGGTCGGTGGAAATGGTCGGCTATTATGCGGTTGGCCTGTCGATCGCCAATATTGCGCTGCAGCTGCCGATCCAAATGACCGGCAGCCTGCTGCCCTATTATTCCGAACGGCGGCACAGCAGCGACGATTCGACCCTGCCCGTCGAGGTCTTCGCCGCCGTCACGCGCAGCATGGCCTATATCGTGCTGCCGATGAGCTTCGGGCTTGCCGCGATCTCCAGCGAACTGGTGCTCGTGGTGTTCGGGGAAGCTTTCCGCCGCAGCGGCACGGTGGTCGCGCTGCTCGCGCTCGTCGCGCCTGCCTATACCTTTATGCAGATCCTCAGCCTCTATCTGCTGTCGATGGACAAAGCCCGCTCCCGCCTCAACATCAGTGTGATAGGTGGCCTCCTCATGGTAGCGGGTTGTTTACTGATCATTCCTAGGCTTGCCGCCGAGGGGGCCGCACTCGTGCGCATTCTCGTGTTCGTGGCGATGTCGGTGATGATGATCAGACAGACAGGATTCGGGTCCCAGCTTTCGGGTCTCTACGCAAGCCTGACGAAGGTGACGCTCGCCGCCATATTGTGCGCCTGCGCGGCGATATCGGTGCTGGAATTCGTCCAAGGCCTGATCGGTCTTGTCTTCGCGATTATCGCCGGTACGCTCGCCCATTTCGCAGCACTCCGGGTGCTGCGGGCCGTGCCTGCCGAGGATGTCGAGGTCATGCGCTCCATTGTCGAAAAGATGCCGTCGGCGCTGCGGCGGTCGGTCGGCCGCGTTGTCGACTTCATCGCGCCGGGGCGCCCCGGCGATCCCGACCGCGCCAAGGTCGCGCCCGGCGAATTTTCGCTCGAACCGGCCGAAGGTGCGGGACGCAACGCCGCCTTGCCTGTCGTCTTCGACGGCACGATCGGCCTGTTCATGCCTGAAAATCCTGAGACCAGGAAGCGCTCGGCCGCGGTGCTCTTCGTCAGCCCATGGGGCTTCGAGGAAATGTGCAGCCGCAAATTCTTCCGCGTCGCGGCCGAACATTTCTCCGATATTGGTGTACCCAGCCTGCGCTTCGATTACCGCGGCACTGGCGATGCGCTCGATTTCGGGGCGCTGCCGGCAAGGCTGGAAACCTGGGAAAACTCGATTCGCGCGGCGGCCGCCAAGCTGAAATCGCTTACCGGCTGCGACCGCATCATCCTGATCGGACAAGGTCTTGGCGCAACCCTTGCCCAGCGCATCGGCTCCTCGATCGATGGCGTCGACAGCCTCGTCATGCTGGCGCCGGTGCTGAGCGGCCGCGCCTATCTGCGTGAACTCAACATGTGGTCCAAGATCATCGACGCCGATCTCGGCCTCGGCCAGCAGCACGTGCAGGCGGCAAAGGTGCAGATCGCCGGGCTTGTCATGCCGGAAGAGATCGCCGCCGAGCTCGGCAAACTCAACATAGCTTCGCCGCAGGGGCTGGCAGCGCCCCGCTATCTGATCCTGGAACGCCCCGTCAGGGCCGAGGATACCGGTTTCGCCGATGCGCTGAAGGCGCTTGGCGCCGATGTCGAACAGAAAGTCTTCGACGGTTATGACGAGCTCGTCACCAATCCGCTCTTCGCCAAGACACCCATGGCCGTCGTCGAGCTTCTGACGGCCTGGCTGAAGGCGACGACGGCGGAGAGATCCGCCGCGCATTCGCCGGCAGCGATCGAAACCACGCCGCTTACCGGCGAAGGTTTTATGGAAACACCGGTGCGTTTCGGAAGCCACGATCATCTGGTCGGTGTCGTCAGCCGGCCGCTCGGAGAGATCAAGGGCAATGCCGTGCTCTTCCTCTCGACCGCCTATGACCGGCATGCCGGCTGGGGGCGGACGACAGTGGATATGGCGCGCGAGCTCGCGCGCCAGGGCGTCGTTTCTCTGCGCTTTGATTCCGCCAATGTCGGCGACAGTCCGCCGCGGCCGGATGCGCCGGAGCAGGTGCTTTATTCGATGACACAGACCGACGACGCGATCGCCGCGCTCGATCTGCTCGAAAGCGTCGTTGCCGGCCCCGTCATGGTCGCCGGCCGGTGCAGCGGCGGTTATGTCGCCTTCCGCGCCGGCGTCGCCGACGAGCGGCTGAAGGCGGTCGTCTCGATCAATCCCTTCGTCTATTACTGGGATCCGAAGGTGCCGGTGCGCCGCGAGCATGTCGTCTCCGTTCCCCGCAGCCTCGACGATTACGGCCAGCGCCTGGCGCGGCTCGACACGCTGAAGCGGCTGCTGCGCGGGCAGGTGGACGTGGTGTCGGCGCTGCGCAATATCGTCATCGCCGGCGGCCGGCGACTGTCGCCCTTCATCGCGCCCTTGCTCGAACTGCTTCCCGACAGGCGTCACATCGCCCGCGAGGTCCGGCAGTCCTTCGCCCTGTTCGGCAAGCGCAAGGTGCCGCTGACGCTGATTTACAGCGAAGGCGACGTCGGCCTCGACCATGTCTATTTCCATTTCGGCCCGCGCGGCGCCCGGCTCTCCCGCTACCCGAACGTGCGGCTGCTGATGCTGCCGGATGCCGACCACAATCTGACGCCGCCGCAATCCCGCAAATTCGTCCTCGACGAGATCATTCGTCTCGCGAGAGCGTAAGCGGGTGCTCGGTTAGGCAGGATCAGAGGCTTTCCGCGACGGCGATATCAAGCGATCTGTAGAGATCGATGTAGCGCCCGGCGACGATATCCCAGGAATAGCCGCGCGCGGAGTCGAGAAGCTCCGAGCGAAGGACATCCGGTCGGCGCGCAAGGTCGTTGTAGGCCGATTCCACGGCAACCGCGGCAGTCTCGGGACTGGTGAAATCGGCAAGCCTGATGACGGGATGCCGATTGGCGAGCGTTTGAAAGGCATCATTTGCGTTCAGCACCGGCAGCAGGCCGGCGCTCATCGCCTCCAGCGCGACCAGGCCGAAACCTTCATATTCCGAGGCGGAGGCGAAGAGTGAAGCCTCAGTGATGATGCGGCGGATGGTATCATTGTCTGGCGACACGTGCAGGGTGACGCGGCCGGTCAGGTTCCGGCTTTCGATCTCGCCTTCGATATCCACCTGGTTCAGGTCGGATTCGGCCCCGACAATGTCGAGATGCCATTCCGGATCGCCGCTCTTCAGCACCGCCACCGCGTCAAGCAGGTGGTCCAGCCGCTTGTTCACCGAAAATCGGCCGATGGTGACGATGCGGCGCCTTGCGCGACGCGACGCGGTATCGGCGAACTTGCCGATATCGGCGCCGTTCTCGATCAGCACGCTATCAGGCGCGATCTCGGAAAACTGCTTGAGATCGGAGGCGCTGCAGCAGACGACGCGGCGATAGGCCCTCGCCGAGACGCGGGTCAGCGTGCGGAACCATATCTTCTTGATCGCCGCGTATTTCCTGGTGTGGAAGAAGCCGCCATGGGTGGTGACGATCATCGGTTTGCCGTGCAGCATCCGGCCCCAGGCGAGCGCGTCGAAGAAGAAGTCGATGGCATGGACGTGCAGCAGATCGGCATCACCGAGATGGCGAAAAACCTCCAGCGCCAGCGGATAACGGCTGCTGCCGGACCAGGGGATGCGCACCACCTCGATGCCGTCGATAGTCTCCCGAGCCGGCAGCCTGTCCTCAGGCGCGGTGAACAGCGAGTTCAGCGTGACGACGCGGACACGATAGCCACGCCGGAGGGTCTGGCGGCTGAGATTGGCGACGACGTCTTCCAAGCCGCCGCGATTGGGCAGGAACTGGCGTACGACATGGACGATCAGCGGAGCCGTTTGCGGCTGCGGATTCTCGCACGCCCTATCTGCCTCGACGATCGCCATTTTCCACCTATCGCTGCGCATGCCAAAACGCGTGTTGGCGCGGATTTTATAGCAGCGACCAGATATCGCAGGCGTTAAGGCGTGGTTTCAGCGACGTCCTGGGGAAGCGATTCTTCGCGACAGGGTTAACCGTGTCTGACGGGAATTCAGAAGGCTTTGAAGGTGAGCGTCGTCAACGACCGGACGATGCCCGGAATATTGGCGATATTGTCGTTGATGAATTTGCCGATGTCCTGGCCTTCCTCGATATAGACCTTCAACAGCAGATCGTAATCGCCGCTTGTGGAATAGAGCTCCGAGACCAGCTCGGTCTGGTAGATGGCGTCGGCGACCTCATAGGTCTTGCCGGGTGCGCATTGGAGCTGGACGAAGATCGGCTTCATGGAAATTTCCTGCAACGTTGTTTGGCGCGCATAATGGTCGAAAGCACCATGCCGATGCAAGCCGTTCCTCACGCGGCCGGGCGCGCGGCCGCTTCCGCGACGATCCAGTCGCGAAAGGCGGCAAGCGGCGCATAATCGGCGCGCTCGCTGGGAAAGGCGAGATAATAGCGCTCGCGGCTCTCCATCTCCCGGCCGACGGCGGCGACGAGATCGCCGCGCTTGAGCTCTTCCTGCATCAGGAATGTCGGCAACAGCGCCACCCCGAGGCCGGCGATCGCCGCTTGCGCGGCGGTGGCGAACTGGTCGAAGAGCATACCGTTCACGTTTTCGAAGGAAACGCCGTTGCCGGCGAACCATTGCTCCCAGGCGTCAGGGCGCGTCGTCAGATGCAGAAGCGGTACGGCAAGCAGATCCTCTGGCCGCGAAATCCGGTGCTGTTTCAGAAAATCAGGACTGCAGGCCGGCACCGTGCGCTCCGACATCAGCAAGGTCAGTTCCGCGCCGGGCCAGTGCGGGTGGCCGAAGTGGATCGCGGCGTCGATCGAATCGAGCCGGAAGTCGAAGGGCGAAAGCCGGGTGGCGAGGTTGATGGTCACACCGGGATTGGCGCCGAGAAAGCGCCCTAGGCGCGGCGCCAGCCAGCGTGTGCCGAAGGTCGGCAGGATGGCGAGATTCAGCGTGCCGCCATGCGGATTGGCGCGCAGGTTCAGGGAGGCGCTCGAGATGCGCCGCAGCGCCTCGCGAATCTCCCGGGCATAGCTGTCGCCGGCCAGCGTCAGCCGCATGGTCTGGCGTTCGCGCAGGAAGAGTTCGACGCCAAGCTGCTCCTCCAGCGCGCTCACCTGACGGCTGACGGCGCTCTGCGTCAGATCGAGCTCGCGCGCGGCCGCGGTCACGCTGCCCGTACGGGCGACCGCCTCGAAGGCGGCGAGGTGCGAAATCGACGGCAGGAAACGTCTTGAAGCGCGCATGGTCATTCTGTCATTCCGTTTCAGAATGGGCTATTTCCGAAATATCGATATTTTCGGCTTTCTAGAGATTGTAAAGAGTTTCATCCTGCAAAAACGGAATGAGCCGGAGTTTTCCAAGATGCCGCAAGCCTTCGTTTCCACAGACCGTATCCGTTCGCTATTCACCGAAGCGATGTCGCAGATGTACCGGACGGAGGTGCCGCAATACGGCACGCTGATCGAACTGGTGGCGGATGTGAATGCCGGCTTCCTCGAAAGCAATCCGGATCTACGCGAGCGCTTGGCGCGTGCCGGTGAGCTTGATCGCATCGATGTCGAGCGCCACGGCGCCATCCGGCTCGGTACGGCGGAAGAGCTTTTCACCATACGCCGGCTGTTTGCCGTCATGGGTATGCAGGCGGTCGGTTATTACGATCTTTCGGTTGCCGGCGTACCGGTTCACTCCACCTGCTTCCGGCCGATCGACGAGACGGCGCTCAACATCAATCCTTTCCGCGTCTTCACCTCGCTGCTGCGCCTGGAACTGATCGAGGATGAAAGCCTGCGTCGGGAGGCCGAAACCATTCTGGCAGCGCGGCGCATTTATACGCCGCGCGCCATCGCACTGATCGAGCGCCACGAGCAGAATGGCGGCCTGACCGAGGCGGAAGCGACCGAATTCGTCGCCGCAGCGCTTGAAACCTTCCGCTGGCACGGCGAGGCGACGGTCAATGCCGAAACCTACAAGCGCCTGCACGACGCGCATCGTCTGATTGCCGACGTGGTCAGCTTCAAGGGGCCGCACATCAACCACCTGACGCCGCGCACGCTCGATATCGATGCCGTGCAGGCCCGAATGCCGGAACGCGGCATCACGCCCAAGGCCGTGATCGAAGGGCCGCCGCGCCGGCAGTGCGATATCCTGCTGCGGCAGACGAGCTTCAAGGCGCTGGAGGAGGCGATCGTCTTCTTAGGAGACGAGGGCGCGGTCCAGGGTACGCATACCGCCCGCTTCGGCGAGATCGAACAACGCGGCGTGGCGTTGACGGCGAAGGGCCGGACGCTCTACGACCAGCTGCTCGCTTCTGTGCGCGGCGAAGTGCAGGTCGGCGCCGGCGGCGCCAAGGCCGGCGCCTATGATCAGGAACTGGCCGAGCGCTTCAAGGCGCTGCCGGACAGCTGGGATGAGCTGCGCAGGCAGGATCTCGCCTTCTTCCGTTATTCCGCCACACCTGCCGGCATCGCAGCTGCCGTGGCCAGCACGTTGCCGCGCGATCCCGAAGCGCTGATCGCCAAGGGCTACCTCGCCTTTGCGCCGATTGTCTATGAAGACTTCCTGCCCGTCAGTGCGGCCGGCATCTTCCAGTCGAATCTCGGAACCGACCAGCAGCAGAATTATGCGACGCGCTCGAATCGCGACGCCTTCGAGACCGCACTCGGAGCGACCGTTCAGGACGAACTGGCGCTTTATGCGGAACGGCAGGCCGCATCGCTGGATGCCGCGATGGAGGCGCTCGGGCTCGCGGGCCTGCAGCTGAGGACCGTTGCGTGAAATCACCGCTTCAACACCTGTTCTTATGCGCTAGAGTATTCCGGTTTCAATCCGATCGGACCGTGCCATGCTGAATGATCCGCGCTCCCACGGCCTCTGGGAAAAGACCGCAGGCAAACCGCCGGCGACCTCGGCTCTCCAAGGCGCGGTGCCGGTCGACGTGGTCATCGTTGGCGGTGGCTATACCGGTCTTTCCGCAGCCCTGCATCTTGCCGAAGCCGGGTCTAAGGTAGTGCTCCTGGAGGCGAAAGAGATCGGTTTCGGCGGCGCGGGGCGCAATGTCGGCCTGATCAATGCCGGCATGTGGGTGATGCCCAACGACCTGCCCGGCGTGCTCGGCCCGGTCCATGGCGAACGCCTGCTCGAATTGCTCGGCAATGCGCCGAAGCTCGTCATGGAACTGATCGACAAACATGGAATCGCCTGCGAACTCGAACGCAACGGCACTCTGCACTGCGCCGTCGGCGCCGACGGGCTGAAGGAGGTCGAGGAGCGCGCGGCGCAATGGTCAGCCCGCGGCGCGCCCGTCGTGCTGCTCGATGCAGCTGAGACGGCCAAGCGCACCGGCAGCGAGGCCTATGCCTGCTCACTGCTCGACATGCGCGCCGGAACGCTGCAGCCGCTTGCCTATGCGCGCGGCCTCGCCCATGCCGCCGTCAAGGCGGGCGTCGTCATCCATACATCGAGCCCCGTCATCGCAACGGAGCGTCGCGGCAGCCGCTGGACCGTGAAGACGGAGAGCGGCGAGGTCAGCGCGGATTGGATCATCGTCGCGACCGATGCCTATAGCACCGGCCCCTTCGAGCAGGTCCGCAACGAGCAGGTCTATCTGCCCTATTTCAATTTCGCCACCGTGCCGCTCGGCCACAATCTGCGTCAGTTGATCCTGCCGGGGCGGGAAGGCGCGTGGGATACCAAGGATATTCTGTCCTCTTTCCGCATGGATCAGGCTGGACGGCTCGTTTTCGGTAGCGTCGGCGCGTTGCGCAATACCGGGCTTGCGGTGCACAAGGGCTGGGCCAAGCGCGCCATGAAGCGGCTCTTTCCCGATATCGGCGACGTCGAATTCGAATGCGAATGGTACGGGCAGATCGGCATGACCGACAATGCGCTGCCGCGCTTTCACAAATTCGCCCCCAATGTCATCGGCTTTTCGGGCTATAATGGCCGCGGCATAGCCCCCGGCACGGTCTTCGGCCGAACTCTGGCCGAACATATTCTCGGCCGGCTTGCCGAGGCCGATCTGCCGCTGCCGCTGACGTCACCCACCGAACCGAGCTTCCGTGCGCTCAAGGAACTATGGTACGAAGCCGGCGCTCAGGTCGCCCATTTCGCCGATGCCCGCTTCTGAGAACCGACAGCGCTCCTGAGAACAATAAGATTGGAAACACGACAATGACCATCGCCGTCCTCGATCTCGCCACCGAAACCGCCAAGCTGCTCGCCGAACTCGGCGTCGATGCCGGCCGCTATCAGGGCGGCACGCTGTCCGTTGCCTCGCCGGTCACGGGCAGGGAAATCGGCAAGCTCAGAGAACATTCCGTTTCCGAAACGAAAACGGCGATCGAGGAGGCGCATAAGGCTTTCCTGGAATGGCGTTCCGTGCCTGCGCCGAAGCGCGGCGAGCTGATCCGCCTGCTGGGCGAGGAGCTGCGCAGCGCCAAGACGGCGCTCGGCCGCCTCGTCTCCATCGAAGTCGGCAAGATCACCTCCGAAGGCCTGGGCGAGGTTCAGGAGATGATCGACATCTGCGATTTCGCCGTTGGCCTGTCGCGTCAGCTCTATGGCCTGACGATCGCCACCGAGCGCTCCGAACACCGGATGATGGAAAGCTGGCACCCGCTCGGCGCGATCGGCATCATTTCCGCCTTCAACTTCCCGGTCGCCGTCTGGTCGTGGAACGCAGCGCTTGCGATGGTCTGCGGCAATTCCACCGTCTGGAAACCGTCGGAAAAAACGCCGTTGACCGCGCTTGCCGTGCAGGCGCTGTTCGAAAAGGCCCTGAAGCGCTTCGTCGCCGAGGGCGGCAAGGCGCCCGCCAATCTGTCCACCTTGATCATCGGCGGCCGTGAGGTCGGCGAGGTGCTGGTCGACCACCCGAAAATCCCGCTTGTATCAGCCACCGGCTCGACGGCCATGGGCCGCGCCGTGGGCCCGCGCCTGTCGCAGCGTTTTGCCCGCGCCATCCTCGAACTTGGGGGTAACAATGCAGCGATCGTCTGCCCGAGCGCCGATCTGGACCTGACGCTGCGCGGCGTCGCTTTCTCCGCCATGGGAACGGCTGGCCAGCGCTGCACGACGCTGCGCCGTCTCTTCGTCCATGAAAGCGTCTACGACCAACTGGTGCCACGCCTGCAGAAGGCCTACGGCTCGGTCACCATTGGCAATCCGCTGGAAGCCGGCACGCTTGTGGGACCGCTGATCGACGGCCAGGCTTTCGAGAAGATGCAGGCAGCGCTTCGCGAGGCGGCATCGGTCGGCGGCAAGGTGACCGGCGGCGAACGCGTCGACAATGGCTCGGCCGATGCCTTCTACGTACGTCCCGCGCTTGTCGAAATGCCCGCGCAGACCGGCCCGGTCGAGCACGAGACCTTCGCCCCGATCCTCTATGTGATGAAATACAGCGATTTCGACGCAGTGCTGGACTTGCACAATGCCGTGCCGCAGGGATTGTCGTCGTCGATCTTCACCAACGACATGCGCGAGGCGGAAACCTTCGTTTCGGCGCGCGGCTCGGATTGCGGCATCGCCAACGTCAACCTCGGGCCTTCGGGAGCCGAGATCGGCGGCGCCTTCGGCGGCGAAAAAGAGACCGGCGGCGGGCGCGAATCCGGCTCCGACGCTTGGAAGGCTTACATGCGCCGCGCGACCAACACGATCAATTACGGCAGCACGCTGCCGCTCGCCCAAGGCGTCAAGTTCGACGTCGAATAAGCATCTCGAAAAAGGCGACGCTGGCCGAGCGTCGCCTTCTGGCTGAATCGAGATTTCTTCCCTCGTGGTTTGAATCATAGGGTCAAGATATTTTGATGCTCTTTCCCGGCGGCGAAACTTGAAATAGCTTGTCCAGAAAAATATACGCCTCTTACCCCGCCGGGTGACATTGCCATGGAGGCCATCATGACTGTTGCTGTTAACCGTTTTCCCCACCTGCTGGCGCTCGCCGCTTCGCTTCTCACCGCCACGGCGCTCGCAGGCGGCGCCAATGCGCAGGACGAAGGCCTCGTCGTCTACAACGCCCAGCACGAAAGCCTCGGCCGCGAATGGATCGATGCCTTCACCAAGGAGACCGGCATCAAGGTCACCATGCGCCAGGGCAGCGACATGCAATTCGCCAACCAGATCGTCCAGGAAGGCGATGCTTCTCCCGCGGACGTATTCCTGACAGAAAATTCGCCGGCCATGACGCTGGTCGATGGAGCGGGTCTCTTTGCCCCGGTCGAAAAGGAGACGCTGGATCAGGTCCCGGAGCAGTATCGTCCGGCCGACGGCATGTGGACCGGCATTGCCGCCCGCACGACGGTCTTCGCCTATGACAAAACCAAGCTCGGCGAAGACAAGCTGCCGGAGTCGCTGCTCGACCTAGCAGATCCGGCCTGGAAGGGCCGCTGGGGTGCAGCACCCGCCGGCGCCGACTTCCAGGCTATCGTCGCCTCCCTTCTGCAGCTGAAGGGCGAAGACGCCACGAAGGCGTGGCTGAAGGGGCTCAAGGACAACGCGACCACCTACAAGGGTAACAGCGTTGCCATGAAGGCAGTCAATTCAGGCGAAGTCGAAGGCGCGGTCATCTACCACTACTACTGGTTCGGCGATCAGGCCAAAACAGGCGAAAACAGCAAGAATGTCGGCCTGCATTATTTCAAGAACCAGGACCCGGGCGCCTTCGTCAGCGTTTCGGGCGGCGGCATACTGAAGTCCACCCAGCATGTGAAGGAAGCCCAGGCCTTCCTGAAGTTCATCACCGGCAAAGCAGGCCAGGCCATTTTGAAGGACGGCACGTCTTATGAATATGCCGTCGGCAAGGACGCACCTTCCAACGACAAGCTCGTTCCGCTTGCCGATCTCAACGCGCCGAAGGTCGAAGCCTCGACGCTGGACAGCAAGAAGGTCGTGGAGTTAATGACGGCCGCTGGGCTTATCTAGGTTTTCCGCACGTCGAGCCGCAAGACCGCCATACAGTTTTGCGCGACATGCCTTGACCTTTCTGCCGCAGGCCCGCTATGGCCAAAACTATTGCTTTTGGCTCAAGAAAACCTTAGGGCATGACGATATCCGGCAACCGCTTTTCAAAGGCGGTTGCCTTCCTTTTTCGGCGTGTGAAGGCATCGGCCTTGCTGCAGGACAACAGATCGCTCGTAGCCGGCAACGAAGTCCCGGTCGCGCCGAAGGCCGCGCGAATGCTATTGCCGCGCCGGCGAATGCCGCATGCTTCCGTGGTGCTTCTCGCAACCGTCATCGCAGTCTTCAGTCTCGTGCCGCTGGGATTCATCGGCTGGATAACTTACGATGTCGGCTCGGAAACGGTGAAGACACTCGTCTTCCGGCCGCGCGTTGGCGAACTCCTCATCAATACCGTTCTCCTGGAATCCTTCACCATTCCACTGTCGATCGCGCTTGCCGTGACCCTTGCATGGCTGACCGAGCGCACGGATATTCCATTCGCCAGGCTCTGGGCCTGGCTGGCGATCGCGCCGCTCGCGGTGCCCGCCTTCGTGCACAGCTATGCCTGGGTCAGCCTCATTCCCGGCATGCGCGGCCTTCAAAGCGGCGTCTTCGTTTCGGTCATCGCCTATTATCCCTTCCTCTATCTGCCGGTTGCCGCAGCGCTGCGCCGTCTCGATCCGGCCATCGAAGATGCCGCGGCCTCGCTTGGTCTCGATCCCTGGCGCGTCTTCTTCCGCACCGTGCTGCCGCAACTGCGGTTTGCCGTTTGCGGCGGCTCGTTGCTGATTGCGCTGCATCTGCTGTCGGAATACGGCCTGTTCGTCATGATCCGGTTCGATACTTTCGCAACCGCGATCGTTGACCAGTTTCAATCCTCCTACAACAGCCCGGCCTCCAACATGCTCGGCGGCGTGCTCGTTGCTTGCTGTCTTTTCCTGCTTGGCCTCGAAGTGCTGCTGCGCGGCAATGAACGTTATGCCCGCGTCGGCTCCGGCTCGCCGCGTCCTGCCGATCGCCGGCGTCTCGGCTGGTTCGTGATCCCGGCCATCCTGCTGCCTTTAGCCCTGGCGGTGCTGACGCTCGGCGTGCCATTGATGACGCTCGGCCGCTGGCTCTATCTCGGCGGCACCGAGATCTGGCGCGTCGAGATCGGCAGCGCCTTCCTGCAGACCATGGCGCTTGCTCTTGCCGGCGGCGTGGTGGCGACAATTGCCGCAGCCCCCATGGCCTGGCTCTCCGTGCGCGCGCCTGGCCGCTTCCAGCGCGTGCTCGAAGCCTGCCACTATTATGTCGGTTCGCTGCCCGGCGTCGTCGTGGCGCTGGCCCTGGTGACGATCACCGTGCGCCTGGTGCTGCCGCTCTATCAAACCTTCGCAACGCTGCTTGTTGCCTATGTGATGCTTTTCCTGCCGCGCGCCATGGTTGGGCTGCGCGCCAGCATCGCTCAGGCGCCGGTCGAGCTGGAGCGCGCTGCGATGGGCCTCGGCCGCACCCCCGGTCAGGCGGTGCGCCAAATCACCATGCGGCTTGCCGCACCGGGAGCCGCTGCCAGCATCGCCTTGACCGCGCTTGGCATTACCAATGAACTCACGGCGACGCTGATGCTCGCGCCAAACGGCGTCGATACGCTGGCGACGAAATTCTGGTCGCTGACCAGCGAGATCGACTATGTCTCGGCCGCGCCTTACGCCTTCATGATGGTCGTGCTGTCGCTGCCGCTCACCCTGACGCTCTATAAGCAATCGAAACGGACCGCCGGCCAATGACGCTGCTTACGATCGAAAACATCAGCAAGCGCTATGGGCCTGTCCAGGCGTTGAAGGATATTTCGCTCGATGTCCAGGCCGGCAGCCGCACCGCCGTCGTCGGGCCGTCCGGCTCGGGCAAGACGACGCTGCTACGCATCATCGCCGGCTTCGAGCAGGCCGATGCCGGCAGGGTGACGCTGGATGGCGACGTGCTGGCCGACGGCCCGGCGGCGGTGCCGGCTCACAAGCGGGGCATCGGCATCGTCTCGCAGGATGGCGCGCTGTTCCCACACCTGAGTGTGGCCGAGAATATCGGCTTCGGCTTTGAACGGGGTGCTGCCGATCGTGAGCGGCGCATCGCCGAGCTGCTCGATATGGTCGAGCTCGACCGCGGCATGCTGACACGGCGCCCGCACCAGCTTTCCGGCGGGCAGCAGCAGCGCGTGGCGCTTGCCCGCGCGCTCGGCCGCAAGCCGCGGCTGATGCTGCTCGACGAACCATTCTCGGCGCTCGATACCGGCTTGCGGGAAAACATGCGCAAGGCTGTCGCGCGTGTACTGCAGGCAGCCGGTATCACCGCCGTTCTCGTGACGCACGATCAGGAAGAGGCACTGAGTTTCGCCGATCAGGTCGCAGTCTTGAGAGAAGGGCGGCTGATCCAGGCGGGATCGCCGCAATCATTGTACCTGCATCCCAGGGATCGCGAGACGGCGTTGTTCCTCGGTGATGCCGTACTGCTTCCGGCCATCATTCGGAACGGCCTTGCCGACTGCGCCCTCGGTCACGTCGCCGTCGAAGGCAGCCGTCAGGGCAAGGCGGAAATCATGCTGCGACCCGAGCAGATCCGCGTCGTTGCCGATGAAAGCGATCGCGACTACGGCGGACGAGTTGTCGAGGTGGAGTTCGGCGGCGCGGTCTGCACCGTCGCCGTCTCGCTCGATGGCGTCGCCCTGCCGCCCATTCGAATCAAGACCTCGAGCGTCGCCCTTCCCTCGCGAGGCGATCTCGTTCGCCTGGATATATCGGGCAAGGCGCACGTCTTCGAGCGCTAAGCATGATCTAACCGGCCCTGCGCACCAGCTCTTGCGGCTCGATGCCCTCAAGCCAGCCACCGGTAAAGCCGGCGCGCTCGAGCCCGAGGCGGATGACCGGCGATTGGCGCATCAGCTTCCAGATGAAATCGGAACGCTCGTTTTCCACGGTCATGACGACAAGCCCCTGGTCGATGCCGACGGTTCGGTCGTCAACCCAGCCTTCCGGCCGTTTGGTCTGGACGGTGGGATTGAAGCCGCCGGGGAAGCCGCCTTCCAACAGCAGGTTAGGATAGGTGGTCAGAAGCGCCTTGGTGCCGTCGAGGGCCGCCTGCCGGTCATAGGGCAGGCAGGCAAGCGCGGCCCAGGGTGCGATCGTGCCGTCATCGGGTCCGAGTGGGGCGCCGCGTGCGGCATAACCCAGGACCTTGGGCTGGCGGCCGCCGCGCATGCGCCGGGTCGGCGGTGGGCCGTCACAGGCGGTAAAGCCCCAGACATTCCTGTTGTATCCGACGAAACCGCCGGGATTGCGCTCGGCATAGTCACGCTGCATGTTGATCACGACCTGGGTATTGCGGAAGTAATCCCAGTTACGCTCCGTCATCGGCCTGTCCTGAATGCCGCGGAAATCGATCCAGGCATGCGAGAAGAGATGAATGAACAGCGGACCGGCATAGAGATACGGCTGGTCACCGAACGTCATCCAGGAATAGCTCGATGTGAAGGCGTCGTAGCTCGACTGCGGAATGGGATGCGTCGGCGAGGCGAGCGCCAGCGCATAAAGGATGATAGCCTCGTCGAAGCCGTGATAACGCCAGCGCAGGAAACCAGATGAGGGCTTCCACCCCATGGAAATGGTGTCACCTTTGTTCAGCGCCCAGCGCCAGTCGACACGTTCGTAGATGAAGGTCGCGAGTTCACGGATTTCTGTCTCCGTCTCGTCGTCTTCGCGAATGAAATATTGCGCTGAGGTCAGCACGCCGGCGATGAGCAGCGCGGTGTCGATCGTCGAAAGCTCGCTGTTCCAGGCGCGGTTGCCGCTATCCATATGGAGGAAATGGTAGAAGAAGCCGCGATGGCCGGTCGCATGGCGCTCCTCGCCCTGGCGTGCCTCGGCGAAGAAACGCAGCGTATTGACCGTGCGCTCGGCTGCTTCCTTGCGGGTGATCCAACAACGCTCGACAGCAACGGGATAGGAGGAAAGAGCGAAGCCGACAGCCGCAATGCTGGCCGGCACGCCGCCGATCGAGGTATCGGCCACCAGGCCATTTTCGGGATTGGAATATTTCAGGAAGTACTTGAAAGCCGAATGCTGCAACCTGTCGATGAGGGCTGCATCAATGTCTTCGATCCGTTGCAGCATAGGCTCCTACCCAACTGTTGCACCGCCCCATGCTTGAACATGGTGGTCGTCCCCGGGCAAATCAAACCTTTTTGATTCGCAAGGATAAGAGAACACAAACGGAGGCGATTGGTCGTTAACAATTATCGGTGAAATAATATCTAGCATAAGTCATATAAGCGGTGCAGCAAAAGGACGGCTGCGCACCGCACCGGCACAGCGGATTTCCGGCAATACTTGAAGCCTCGCAGGCCCTCTGCGAAGCGGCCGCTATCGGCCGACTGCATAGGCCTGCATGAGGCGCGGGGTGGCTGCGGCGCGCATAAGCCCGTCGGCATCGCGCCGTGCGGCGGTCATCCGGCCGATCGTCCAGGCATCGGTGATCGTCAGCTTGTGGCCCTTTCGGGCAAGCGCGTCGAGCACATCAGGACCGAAATTCTCTTCCGCCATCAGGCTGCCGGGTTCGCGGGTGCGCGGATAGAAGGAGCTCGGAAAATGAGCGGTGTGAAAGAGCGGCTGATCGATTGCGGCCTGCAGGTTCAGCTTGTGATGGACGTGGCGAAGGAAGAAGGAAAGCTGCCATTGCTCCTGCTGATCGCCGCCCGGCGTGCCGAAGGCAAGGGCTGGGCGGCCTTCATGGAGGCCGAGGGAGGGCGTCAGCGTCGTGCGCGGCCGTTTTCCCGGAGCAAGCGATGTCGGCAGGCCTGGCTTGAGCCAGAACATCTGCGCGCGGGAATTGAGGCAGAAGCCGAGCCCCGGCACGGTGGGCGACGACTGCAGCCAGCCGCCGGACGGCGTGACGGAGACCATGTTGCCATCACGGTCGATCACGTCGATATGCACGGTGTCGCCGCGCTTTTCGGACAGATGCGCCATGGTCGGCTCGTAGACGGCGCCGGTCTTGGACTCGGCGCCGAGCATCTTCATCGTCAGAGCATGCTGCGCTTCGAAACCCGGAATGATGCCGGGGCGAAGATCGAAGGAGGCATCCGCGCCGACGAGTTTGCGGCGTTCGGCAGCGTAGCTCTCCGACAGCAGATGCGCGACGGGGATCTCGGAAAAACTGGGATCGCCGTAATAGACCTCGCGGTCGGCAAAGGCGAGCTTCATCGCCTCGACGACGGTATGAACGAAATCGGCGCCATCCGGCCGCATCGCGGCGAGGTCGAAACCCTTCAGGATGGACAGGGTCTGCAGGAAGACCGGCCCCTGACCCCATGGCCCGGTCTTGGCGATCGTCCAGCCGTGATAATCATAGGTCAGCGGCTCCTCGATCGTCGCCGACCAGTTGGCCATGTCGATTGCGGTGAGCACGCCCTTGTGGCGGTTGCCGCTTGCATCCATCACTTCGGCCGTCTTCAGGTAGGCGTCGATCTTCTCGGCTATGAAGCCGCGATAGAAGGCGTCGCGGGCCGCCTGCACCTGCGCTTCCCGACCGCGCTTTGTCTCGGCTTCGGCAATGACGCGCTTCCAGGTTTCCGCGAGTGCCGGATTGCGGAAATTCGCCTGCGCTTCGGGAACGCTGCCATCAGGCAGCCAGGTTTCGTGGGAGGTGGGCCATTCCTTTTCAAAAAAGGCCGCAAGCCCCTTGATGGTCGCTGCGACGCGCGGCAGCAGCGGATGGCCGTGTTCGGCATAAAAGATCGCCGGTTCCAGCACCTCGCGCACGCTCATCGTGCCGTAGTCGCGCAGCATCAGCATCCAGCCGTCGAAGGCGCCGGGAATGACCGTCGCAAGCAGGCCGTCACCGGGGATGAGCGTCAGGCCTTCCCTCGTATAGTGCTCGATCGTCGCGCCGGCGGGTGCAGGCCCTTGGGCTGAGATGACCTCGACCTTGTCCTTCTTCTTCGAATAAATCACCGCCGGCAGGTCGCCACCGGGGCCGCAGAGATGCGGCTCGACGATCTGCAGCACGAAACCGGTCGCCACCGCAGCATCGAAAGCGTTGCCGCCCTTTTCGAGAATGCTCATGCCGACCGCCGAGCCGATCCAGTGCGTCGAGGTGACGACGCCGAAAGTGCCGAGAATTTCAGGACGGGTCGTAAATCCGGTCATGCCGAACATCCTTTTTGGCCGAACCATATCGTTCTGCTCGATTGAGCCTCAAACGCGATGCGAACGAGCGGAGAAGAAGACCTGCGGCTCGAAGCCAAAATCCTTGTCGAAGGGATAGGTCGGACGCTGCTTGCGCAGCCGCGGCAGGCGCTCGACGAACTGATCGACCACCCCCTCCGACAGCGCCATCAGGTTGGGATTGGCGATCGGCGCCAGTTCCGGCGAGAGATAGCCCGATTTGACGACGACGATCTTGGCTGCGTGCGGATCGAGGCCGAGCCGGGTGAAATCGGCGATATTGTGGTAGGGCCGCCGCTTGGCCGAAAGCACGAGATCGATGCCGTCGATCGAAACGACGGCCTGCCGATCGGCGGGGTCGGGGGTCTCATGCAGGAATTTGACGGTGAAGCGGGCATGGACCGGTCTGCTACCCTTGGTATCGAGCGAGGCGCCGACGCTCAAGGCAAGCTCCGCACCGACACCTGCCGCATAACAGGCCTCGGTCGCCGCCTTGTCGGCGATGCCGGCAAATACGACACCGTCGGCACCTCTTGCTATCAGCTCGGCCAAGACATCGGCCCGGTCTCCAACGCCGCCGCCGGTCGGGTTGTCGCCGGATTCGGCGAGCACGACAGGAGCGGTCGGGCTGGTGATCGCTTTGGCAACGCATTCCTCGACTGAACCTGTCTCGCAGCCGAAGACGAAGTCTTCGCGGGCATCCCAATAGGCCTTGGCGAGACGCCTCGCCTCGCGCTCCAGCACGGCACGATCGGTACCGGTCATGATAGCGGCGGCCGTGGCGCGCGGTTCGTCGGCCCAGATGTAACCGACCATCAGCGATGCGTCCCAGACGCCATCAATGACATCGATCTCGGGCAGCCTGGCATATAGGCTCTTAGCCGGCTCATCCACGGTGCTGGTGCGCTCTCCGGGCAGGACGACCGGGATCGGCGCCCAGAGAACGAACGGCCTTGTGCCGGTTTTCAAGCTCTTGACCAGCATCGAGACCGAGCGGCGCATCGTCTCCTCGACATCAATATGCGGGGCGGTGCGATAGGTGGAGTAGATGTCGAGCGCATCGATGATGCGCTGGGTGACGTTGCCGTGCAGGTCGTAGCTTGCCGAGACGGTGCATGCCTCGCCGACGAGCGCGCGGGCCGCACTGATCCAGTCGCCTTCGGCATCCTCCATGCCCTCGACATACATGGCGCCGTGCATGGCAAGATAGAGGCCATCGAGCGGCAGCAGCGGCTTCAGCCCCTCGAGAAATTCGCTCTTGAAGCCCTCATAGGTGGCTCGCGATACCGGCCCACCGGCAATGGCGCGGGCATGGATCGTCGGCAGGAACTCGGCATCATAATCCCTCAGGAAGGCGAAATAGGGTGATTCCATCAGCCCCTCCCCGCGCAACACCCGAAAATCCTTCTCCTCGTTCAGAACGGGATTGTATGTGCTGCACTCGATATGAATGCCGCCGACGGCGATGCGCATGGGAAACCTCGATTGAAAGTGGGAACGATCAGGACTTGACGGGCGACGATGAGATGAAGGTGAAGACGGAGGCGATTTCTGCAGACGTGCCGCCATTATCCGACCCTGATGATAGTTCGCAAAATGAGCCGATCAACCGCGTTGCATGACAAAATCGATCCGGGCCCATGTGGAATCGATGATTCCGACATCCGTCATGCAAGACGTTTTCGATGAGCGCATTGCGGATCTGCTCAACGCTGTCGACAGGCGTACGAGATCGATCCTGCGCGAGCACTGGCGGTCCATCCATGGATTAAGACCAGCGTCCGCTGCTGGCGGAAAAATACCGCATTGTAGGGAGCAAGTATGGACAAGATCCAGAATGGCGGAGAGGGTGGGATTTGAACCCACGATACCCTTGCAGGTATGCCGCATTTCGAGTGCGGTGCATTCGACCACTCTGCCACCTCTCCGCAGTCTTGGTCGGCGCTTGTTCGGCGCGGGCGTTCTCATAACGGGCATATGACAGGTTGGCAAGCCGAAAAGTCGAAACATTCCATCCTTTTGCCTTGACACCATTCCGTCACTCGCGTATCCCGCTTGCGCAATAGGTGTGGAGTAGTCCCGCCTTGCCCGCTCCGCGCTCGCGCGGGGTTTCACCGGCAGACCAGAGTTCCGGGCTAGTTCCCTGAAATCCCTGCTTAACTTCGACTGATAAAAAGACGGCCACCTGCTGAAATAGCGGGGAGCGCCGGAACGAACATGAAAGGATAAAAAATGTTCGCAGTCATCAAGACCGGCGGTAAGCAGTACCGTGTGGCAGCCAACGACGTGCTGACCATCGAGAAGCTTGAAGCATCCGCTGGCGACTCCATTGAATTCACCGAAGTCCTCGTGATCGGCGAAGGCGCCGACGCGGCGATCGGTGCGCCCTTCGTAGCCGGCGCCTCCGTCAAGGCGGAAGTCGTCGACCAGACCCGCGGCAAGAAGGTCATCGCCTTCAAGAAGCGTCGTCGCCAGAATTCGAAGCGTTCGCGCGGCCATCGCCAGCATCACACGGTCGTCCGTATCATGGACATCGTGGCTGCCAAGTAAGATCAACGGGTTTCAGGTTTAAAGGAGAACTCCAATGGCACATAAAAAAGCTGGCGGTTCCTCGCGCAACGGTCGCGATTCCGAATCCAAGCGCCTTGGCGTGAAGAAGTTCGGCGGCGAAGCCGTCATCGCAGGCAACATCATCGTGCGTCAGCGCGGTACGCAGTGGCATCCCGGTTCCAACGTCGGCCTCGGCAAGGATCACACGATCTTTGCACTTACCGCCGGCAATGTGGACTACCGAACGAAGGCCAACGGTCGCGTCTACGTGTCTGTCATGCCGAAAGCGGAAGCAGCGGAATAAGCCGGTAGCGCTCAAAAACAGCCGGCGTCTCATCGACCCGGCTGACCGTACCAGGTTCAGTCCAGAAAACAGGGGAGATGGGGCGCCATCTCCCCTTTTTCTTTGTCCAAACAGGAGGACTGAACATGCAAGGCGAATTGATAAGGGTAGACCAATCCCGGTCTTCCCGGGAAGACCAGCGGTCTTCCAAGGAACGGCTGAGGCCGGAGCGGTTAAGGACCGATTGCCCTGTCTTGTTATCGGAAAGGCTCGTCATGCGCGCGCCCCACGAAGAAGACATCGACGCCCTTGCCCATCTCGCCAACAACGCCAAAGTCGCCACCATGGTATCGCGTATGCCGCACCCCTATACCGCCAATGATGCCGCCGACTTTGTTTGGCGTTCGCGAAATGGCGAGATTGGTAAGTGCGTCTATGCCATCACCAAGGCCGAAAACGGCGCCTTCATGGGGTGCTGCGGCGTGGAACCGCATAGCGACGGCAAGACCGTCGAGATCGGTTACTGGCTGGGCGAGCCCTATTGGAACCAGGGCTATACGACCGAGGCCTGCCATGCCCTCGTCGACATGGTGTTCAGGACGCGGCAGGACGTCGACCAGATCGATGCCCGCTGCCGGGTGATGAACGTCGCCTCTCGGCGCGTCATCCAGAAGTGCGGCTTCCAGTTCCAGGGATCGGGACTTGCGGCCTCGCTGGCGCTCGGCAGCAACGTGCCGGTGGAATGGTACAGGCTCGACCGCAAGACCTGGATGTCCCTCCGAAGCTGGGGGAACATCGCATGAGCACGACGGCACTTCAAAGGCCGGATACCAAGTCGATGATGCCCGGCCCTGCGCCTGTTATCTCGACCGCCCGGCTGACGCTCCGCCCGCACAGGCTGAGCGACGCGCCCGCCATCGCGGAATCGCTTTCCGATTTCGCGGTGACGCGCATGCTCTCCCGCGTGCCCGCGCCCTTCGATCGGCAGGATGCGCTGGACTGGCTGGTGCCGGTCACCTCTGGCGCCCTGCCGGACTGGCCGCTTGCGATCACCTGCACGGACGATGTCCATATCGGCAACGTCTCGATCGAGCTGCGCCACGGCCGCTGGCACCTCGGCTACTGGCTGAACCGCTACTACTGGCGGCGCGGCTATATGAGCGAGGCGGTGGCGGCGATCATCGAGCGCTTCTCGCGCCGCATGCCGGAGACGCCGATCCATTCTGGTGTCTTCGCCGACAACCCGGCTTCGCTGCGACTGCAGGAGAAGCTCGGGTTCCGCATGACGGGTTGCGGCGAAATCTATTGTTTCGCCCGCAACACCATGGTGTCGCACATCGAAACCGTGCTGCAGCCGGGCGCGCTGCAGCCGCGCAAGGTCGCATAACCGAGCATGATGCCGAAAACTGTGAGCGGTTTTCGGACAACGTCGTGCTCTCATAGACAAGAGGAGACGCCGCCGGCTCGGCGGCGTCTCCGTCAATCGCCGATCTCGACCCAGACTGGAAAGTGATCGGAACCGACGGATTGCGTATCGATCCGGGCGGATTTCAACCGGCCCTCCAGGCCGCAACTGACGAAACAATAATCGAGATGCATGCGTTTGCCGCGATCCTCGGGATCCATCCAGCTGTAGCTTCCCGGGGGATAGGCGCCGAGCGCCGCAAAGGCGTCGACCGGCGTGCCGATTCTGGCGACACGGCCGTAATATCCGCCGCCGGCGCCGGCAAGCGCACAATATTCGGGCGATTCGGGCTCCATATTGAAATCGCCCATAATGATATAATCCGCGGGCAGCGGCGGCTCCGGCAGCTCAAGCTCGCTTCCCCCCGTCAGCGATCCGCCCTCCTGTACGAAGGCGTTGATACGCGCGTTCAAGAAATGCAGCTGGCGGATGCGCTCGTCCGCCGAGACATGGTCGAGATGAACGGAATAGAGACGGACCGCTTCCCTGGGCGCGGCGATCAGCGCCTCGGTTGCGCCGCGCTGCAGGTTGATCTTGGCGATCGTCCGGCTGCGCGGCAGAAGCAGCGTCCGGGTCGAAAGGATCGGCCAGCGCGACAGCACCATGTTGCCGAACTGAAAGCGCGTGCCGCGCACCGGCTGCAGGCCGCCTTCGCCCCCCTCGATATGGATGTCGCAGGCCGGCCCATACACCCAGAAATGGTCGGGAAAGAAGGCGGCAATGTCAGCCACCATGTCGGCAAAACCGTTGCGCCAGAAGCCGCGGGTTACCTCCTGGAGCGCGATGACATCGGCGCCTTCGAGGCTTTTGGCAATGCGCTTGAGATCGTATCGGCCGTCGAGACCGAAGCCGTACTGTATGTTATAGCTCACGAAATTCACGATAATCTTTGACCTCCGTCGGAACCGCCTATATCGAATGGGCCAAGACGGGCCGTCCAACTGCCACGAATATTGGAAGTAAAATGAAATTTCTCGACGAAGCAAAGGTCTATATCCGATCCGGAGACGGCGGCGCGGGCAGCGTTTCCTTCCGGCGCGAGAAATTCATCGAGTTCGGCGGCCCCGATGGCGGCGACGGCGGGCGCGGCGGCGACGTCTGGGTCGAGGCCGTTAACGGCCTCAACACGCTGATCGATTTCCGCTATCAGCAGCATTTCAAGGCGACGATCGGCACCCATGGCATGGGCCGCAACCGCACCGGCGCCAACGGCAGCGACGTGACGCTGAAGGTCCCGGTGGGAACCCAGATCTTCGAGGAAGACCGGGAAACGATGATCTGCGACCTGACCGAGGAAGGCCAGCGTTTCTGCCTCGCCCATGGCGGCAATGGCGGCTTCGGCAACGCCCATTTCAAAACCTCGGTCAACCAAGCGCCGGATTGGGCCAATCCCGGCCTGCCCGGTGAGGAAAAAACCATCTGGCTGCGGCTGAAACTGATTGCCGATGCCGGCCTCGTCGGCCTGCCCAATGCCGGCAAGTCGACCTTCCTCGCATCGGTTACCCGCGCCCGGCCGAAGATCGCCAACTACCCATTCACCACGCTGCATCCCAATCTCGGCGTTGCCACCGTTGATGAACGGGAGTTCATTCTAGCCGATATTCCGGGCCTGATCGAAGGCGCCCATGAAGGTGTCGGCATCGGCGACCGTTTTCTCGGCCATGTCGAGCGCACCCGCGTGTTGCTCCATCTCGTCTCCGCCCAGGAAGAACAAGTCGGCAAGGCCTATAAGACGGTCAAACACGAGCTCGAAGCCTATGGCAACGAGCTCACCGACAAGCCCGAGATCGTGGCGCTGTCGCAGATCGACGTGCTCGATGAGACCGAACTGAAGAAGAAGACGAAAGAATTGGCCAGGGCTTGCGGCAAGACCCCCTTCCAGATCTCGGCCGTTACCGGCAGGGGCATGACCGAGGTTCTGCGGGCGCTGCGCGACATCATCGTCGAGAACAATGCCGAGGAAAAGCCGGCCAAGGCGCCGAAACTCCGGCATCGCGACATGATCGTCAGCGAAGAGGGCGAGGACGAGGATGGGGCCGATGACCAGCCGTAAGCCGCTCGGCCGCTACCGCCGCATCGTCATCAAGATCGGCTCCGCTTTGTTGGTCGATCGCAAAGCCGGGCTGAAGAAGGGTTGGCTTGATGCCATGTGCGCCGATATTGCGGGGCTGAAGGCCAAGGGGATCGACGTGCTCGTCGTCTCCTCAGGGGCAATCGCGCTCGGCCGTTCGGTGCTCGACCTGCCCTCGGGCGCACTGAAGCTCGAGGAAAGCCAGGCCGCCGCCGCCGTCGGCCAGATCGCCTTAGCGCGCGCCTGGTCGGAAAGCCTGTCGCGCGACGAGATCGTCGCCGGCCAGATCCTGCTGACGCTCGGAGACACCGAGGAGCGCCGCCGCTATCTCAATGCGCGCGCAACCATCAATCAGCTGCTGAAGATCGGCGCCGTGCCGATCATCAACGAGAACGACACTGTCGCGACCAGCGAGATCCGCTATGGCGACAATGACCGTCTCGCCGCCCGGGTGGCGACGATGACGGGCGCCGACCTGCTCATTCTTCTCTCCGATATCGACGGCCTCTATACCGCGCCGCCGCATCTCGATCCGAACGCGACCTTCCTGGAAACGATCGCCGAAATCACCCCCGAGATCGAAGCAATGGCCGGCGGCGCGGCCTCCGAGCTTTCGCGCGGCGGCATGCGTACCAAGATCGATGCGGGCAAGATCGCGACGACCTCGGGCTGCGCCATGATCATTGCCTCGGGTAAGACGGAAAGCCCGCTCTCGGCGATCGAAAACGGCGCGCGCTCCTCCTGGTTCGCTCCCTCCGGAACGCCCGTCACCGCCCGCAAGACCTGGATAGCCGGGCAGCTGCAGCCGGCTGGCGAACTGCACGTCGATGACGGCGCCGTGACGGCGCTCGGCGCTGGCAAGAGCCTGCTTCCCGCCGGCGTGCGCAGCATCTCCGGGCTTTTCAGCCGCGGCGATACGGTGGCGATCATCGGCCCTGCCGGCCGCGAGATCGCCCGCGGCCTGGCAAGCTACGACGCCGAGGACGCCCGCCGCATCGCCGGCCGCAAGTCGGCGGAGATCGAAGCCATCCTCGGTTATGCCGGGCGCGCCGCCATGGTCCATCGCGACGACATGGTGATGACCGCCCAGATTGGACAGAAATCTGAAAGGCAGAAGAAGGACGCAAGCTATGCTTGATACCGTTGCGCCAGGCCCTGACATTGATGCGCTGATGAATGACATCGGCTGCAAGGCGAAGGCTGCCGCGCGACCGCTGGGCTTTGCGTCTACCGAAGCAAAGAACAAGGCGTTGAGCGCCATGGCCGACGCAATCCTCACGAACAAGGCGCATATTCTCGCTGAGAATGCCAAGGATCTGAAGGATATCGAAGGCAGCGAAACCCTCGCCTCCTTTGTCGACCGGCTGACGCTGAACGACAAGCGCATCGCCGAGATGGCTGAGGGAATCCGCGCCATCGCGGCGCTTGCCGATCCGGTCGGCGAAGTCATCGCCGCCTGGGACCGGCCGAACGGCCTGAAGATCGAGCGCGTCCGCACCCCGCTCGGCGTCATCGGCGTCATCTTCGAGAGCCGCCCCAACGTCACGGCCGATGCCGGCGCCCTCTGCCTGAAGGCTGGCAATGCGGTTATCCTGCGCTGCGGCTCGGATTCGCGTCGTTCATCGCGCGCTATCCATGCCTGCCTTGTCGAGGGGCTGAAGGCCGCAGGGCTTCCAGAGCATGCTATCCAGCTTGTTCCGGTCACAGATCGCGCCGCCGTCGGCGCCATGCTGCGCGGGCTGGATGGGGCAATCGACGTCATCGTACCGCGTGGCGGCAAGAGCCTGGTGGCCCGTGTCCAGAGCGAGGCGCGCGTGCCGGTCTTTGCTCACCTCGAAGGCCTGTGCCACATCTATGTCGATGCATCAGCCGATATCGAGATGGCGAAGAAGATCGTCGTCAACGCCAAGATGCGCCGCACCGGCATCTGCGGCGCGGTCGAGACCCTGCTGATCGACAATGCCGCCATCGGCACGCACCTGACCCCGTTGCTCGAGGTTCTCACCGAGGCCGGCTGCGAAATCCGAGGCTCCGCAACGGTGCTGGAAGTCGTACCCAGCATGATAGCCGCGACGGAGGAAGACTGGTCGACTGAATATCTCGACGCGATTATCTCGGTCGCCACCGTTGACGGCATATCGGGCGCGATCTCCCACATCCAGACATACTCATCGAACCACACCGAGGCCGTCATTGCCGAGGATCCCGCTGTCGTTCAGCGCTTCTTCACCGAAGTCGATTCGGCGATCCTGCTGCACAATGCCTCGACCCAGTTTGCCGACGGTGGCGAGTTCGGCATGGGCGCGGAAATCGGCATCGCCACCGGCAAGATGCATGCCCGCGGCCCCGTCGGCGTCGAGCAGCTCACCTCCTTCAAATACCGGGTGCGCGGTGCCGGACAGACCCGACCCTGACGTGACGACGGAAAAGCTGGACCGACGTTATCTCCGCATGCCGCACAGCGAGCGCGGCATGATTGTCGGCCTGTTCGGCGGGTCGTTCAATCCGCCGCATGAGGGCCATGCGCTCGTCGCCGAAATCGCCATCAAGCGGCTCGGCCTGGACCAGCTCTGGTGGATGGTGACTCCCGGCAACCCGCTGAAAAGCCGCAATTTTCTCGCGCCTCTCGCCGAGCGCGTTGCCGAAAGCGAGCGTGTCGCCGCCGATCCGCGCATCAAGGTCACTGCTTTCGAGCAGGCGTTCGGCGTCAGCTTTACCGCCAACACTTTGGCCCGCGTCAGGGCCCGCAATCCGCATGTGCATTTCATCTGGATCATGGGCGCCGACAGCCTGCAAACCTTTCACAAATGGCAGAAATGGCAGGAGATCGCCCGCACCTTTCCAATCGCGGTGATCGACCGGCCGGGCGCAACGCTCTCCTACCTCTCTTCGAAAATGACGAGGACCTTCGATTTTGCCCGCATTGACGAGGACGACGCGCGGGTACTCTGGAAGAAGCGAGCGCCGGCCTGGACCTTCATCCACGGGCCGCGCTCCGGCCTGAGCTCGACGGCAATCCGCAACGGCGCGTTGCCGGGCACGGTCAGATAGCTGATTTTCAGAGAAATCCCGGAAACGAGAAAGCCCGACGGGGGAGGAGATCCGTCGGGCTTATAAACTCGACCGACAACTGGGAGGAGGAGTGTTGCCGATCCTGTCGAACGGCTATGGGAGGAGGAGAAAGCCGTTTCGATAGGTGTGTTGTACCATATTCCGCGGGAAGGTGAATATCATTTTGTGCAACGCAGCAATGCAGACGATGCAATACTGCGGGTAACTACCCCTGGAATGCTGCCTCTTTAATCGGCAAGTCCTGCAAAACAGCGTCTTTGCCCCTGCGGGTCTTCTGCCTGACCGCTCGCCGTCCGCGGCTCATTGCAGCCCCGCGAACATCTTCTTCTTAGAAAGCAATGCACCTCATGAATAGGTAGGGCCGCTTGTCCATCGATACGGTTATATTTTCCTAGATATATCCCTAGCCAAACTGGAAGCGTCGTTATATTCCTCGAGATATTTCGAATCCCGGGAGTGACGGCATGCAGAACCGCTGCCAATGGATGAAACTGGCAACCGCCGCGATCACGACTCTCTGGTTAGGCGCGGCAGCGCTGCCGGCGTCGGCCGCAGCCGCTGAAAAACTGACCGTCTTTGCCGCCGCGAGCCTCAAGAATGCGCTCGACCCCGCCAGTGCCGCCTGGGCCAAGGAGAGCGGCAAGGAAGCCGTCGCCTCCTATGCGGCGAGCGGGGCGCTTGCCAAGCAGATCGAAAACGCCGCCCCGGCTGATATCTTCATTTCGGCCGATGGCGATTGGATGGATTATCTCGCGGAGAAGAAGCTGATCAAAGCCGGCACCCGTTCGGACCTGCTCGGTAACCGGATCGTGCTCGTTGCCGAAAAGGACAGGGCAAAGCCGGTTGAGATCAAGGATGGTTTCGATCTCGCCGGCTTGCTCGGTGACGGCAGGCTTGCCATGGGTGAGCCGAAATCGGTTCCGGCAGGCAAATACGGCATGGCCGCGCTGGAAAAGCTCGGCGTCTGGACATCGGTTGAATCAAAGGTGGCCGGCGCCGAAAGCGTGCGCGCCGCCCTCGCCCTCGTCTCCCGTGGAGAAGCGCCTTACGGCATCGTCTACCAGACCGACGCGGCAGCCGATAAGGGTGTCGCGATCGTCGGCACGTTCCCGGCCGAGTCCCACCCGCCGATCATTTATCCGATCGCAATTCTTGCCGAGAGCACGAATCCGGATGCATCAGCCTATCTCGACTTCCTGAAGTCCGAAAAGGGTGCCGCCTTCTTCGCTGCCCAGGGTTTTATTGTTTTGAAGTGATTGAAGGATTGAGATGGTTGCGGAATCAGGGGCGGCAGCCTAGCGTCAGTCGAGGCTCCTGACAAAATTGACCAATTACTTTCGTCATACTCGGGGCTTGTCCCGAGCATCGGCAATCGGTTGATGTACAGCAGGTGTCAGGCATCAGGCCGCGGCTGCCCCTCACCCTAACCCCCGTAACTCGGGCGTGGCAAACGCAGCGTTGAGTTTGAGGAAGACGGTGCGGTAAATCTCTTCTCCCCTCACGCGGGGGAGGTGCCGGCAGGCGGATGAGGGGCGTTGGGTGACACCGCAGGCTCGTCATCAAACTGAGGCTTGCTTCGGCGACTTCGATTTTCAGGGAGACGGTTTCGATTGGATACACTGGGTCTGAGCAATGAGGAATGGACGGCGATCCTGCTCAGCCTGCGCGTTTCGATCGTCGCCATGCTGGCGAGCCTGCCCTTCGGCATTCTCCTTGCCCTGCTGCTGGCCCGCGGCCGCTTCTGGGGCAAGTCGGTGCTGAACGGCGCCGTTCACCTGCCGCTGATCCTGCCTCCCGTCGTCACGGGTTTCCTTCTTCTCATCCTCTTCGGCCGTCGCGGCCCGATCGGCAGCCTGCTTGACCAGCATTTCGGCATCGTCTTTTCCTTCCGCTGGACTGGCGCGGCTCTCGCCTGCGCCGTCATGGCCTTTCCGCTGATGGTGCGCAGCATCCGCCTGTCGATCGAGGCGGTCGACCGCAAGCTGGAAGAGGCGGCCGGAACCCTCGGTGCCAGTCCTGCCTGGGTTTTCCTGACAATTACTCTGCCGCTGACCCTGCCAGGCATTATCACCGGGATGATCCTTTCCTTCGCCAAGGCGATGGGGGAGTTCGGCGCGACCATCACCTTCGTCTCCAACATTCCGGGCGAGACGCAGACGCTGCCCGCAGCGATCTATACCTTCACTCAACTGCCGGGCGGTGATGCCGGCGCGCTTCGGCTGACGCTAGTCGCCGTCGTCATTTCCATGGCCGCCCTGCTCGCCTCCGAATTCCTCGCTCGTCTCGCCGGCCGGAGGATCGATCCGGAATGACGCTGATCGTCGAGGCAAGACAAAGGCTCGGCGCCTTCTCGCTCGACGCCGCTTTCACCTCCGAAGGCGGTGTCACCGCATTGTTCGGCCGCTCCGGCTCCGGCAAGACCTCGCTGATCCGCATCATCGCGGGTCTCGCGCGTCCGGATGAGGCGCTCGTCGCCCTTGACGGCGAACGGCTCACCGACACGGCAGCCGGCATCTTCGTCCCGAAACACCGCCGCCGTTTCGGTTACGTCTTTCAAGAGGCACGGCTGTTCCCGCATTTGAGCGTCCGCGCCAATCTTTCCTACGGTCGCTGGTTCGCACCGAGGGCTGCGCGCGGGGAGAGCCTCGATCGCATCGTAGAGCTGCTGGGCATCGAAACGCTGTTGGAACGCAGCCCCGCAAGACTTTCCGGTGGCGAAAAACAGCGCGTCGCGATCGGTCGCGCCCTCCTCTCCTCGCCCCGCCTGCTCTTGATGGACGAGCCGCTTGCTGCCCTCGACGAGGCGCGCAAGGCCGAGATCCTGCCCTATCTTGAGCGGTTGCGCGATGAGACCGAAATCCCGATCGTCTATGTCAGCCATTCGATCGCTGAGGTGGCGCGGCTCGCAAACCAAGTGATCGTCATGCGCGACGGCAGGGTGGAGGCAGCTGGCCCGGCCGTCGACATTTTGAGCCGCTCCTCGGCGACTGCCGACCGGCGGGAGGCGGGCGCGCTGCTGCAGGGCGTCGTCGAAAGCTCCGACGCGCATCACAATCTGTCGATCGTCGCCCTGAAATCCTGTCGGCTGCATGTTCCCGGTGCGGCGCTTGCGCCGGGCAAGCCGGTCCGCATCCGCATCCCCTCGCGCGACGTCATGCTGGCGACCGCAAGACCGGAGGGCCTCAGTGCGCTGAACATTCTCGACGGCAGGATCGAACAGATCTCGTCGGATGAGGACGGGACGGTCGAAATCCGGCTCGACTGCGGCGGCTTCGCCATTCTCTCGCGCATCACCGCGCTTTCCTGCGAACGCCTCGATCTCCAGCCGGGCAAAACCGTCTTCGCCATCGTCAAGACGGTTGCTCTGGAGACCTGATCAGTCGGCCGCGTCAGGTCGGTAGGCTATTTGCACTTGTCTTCGAGCCAGGTGAGATCCTCGGCAAGACTTGCGCGCAGGGTTCTTTCCATCCGACGAAAGCGCGTGAGCAATTCTTCGCCGAAGGGCGTCAGCGCCGCGCCGCCGCCCTTCTGGCCGCCGCGTTGCGGCTCCACCACCTGTTCGCGGAACATCCGGTTCATCTCGCTGACGAGCAGCCATGCGCGGCGATAGGACATGTCCATCGCCCGCCCGGCCGCCGAGATCGATCCGGTCACGCGGATATGCTCCAGCAACTCCATCTTGCCGTGACCGAGACGATGCTCATTCGGAAAGCTGATTCGCAGGACGGGAACAGGTGTTTTTGCGGCTGGGTCGGTCATCGAATCGAGAAATCGAGGAATTTGCCGCACTTTACGCCGCGGCACGGAAACTGTACACCGACCGCACAAGCAGCCTGGGCAGCAATATTCTTCAATTCGGACGGCAGATCGGATTTTCGGCCGCTCTGTACCTTAGCACGTCTTGAAACATTGATGGTTTGATGCCTATCTTAACCATGATCCGGTCTCGATCGGATCTCGTGTTGTGCATGGTTTGTCATTCCAGGAAAGGGAAAAAACTGACAACAGTACACGCCAAGGGAAAAACGCTCGCCGTTATCCCGAAGAGTGCGGAACGTGGCGCCGATGCCGCTGCCCGCGCTTTAGAAGCCGTCCTCACCAGCCTTGAGGACTCCAAAGCTGAAGATATCGTCACCATCGACATTGCCGGAAAATCGGCGCTTGGAGACTACATGGTCGTCGTCTCCGGCCGCTCGAACAGGCATGTCCTGGCGATCGCAGATCACCTGCTCACCGATCTCAAGGACGAAGGCTTCGGTACGGCCCGCGTCGAAGGTCAGGAAGGCGGCGACTGGATCCTGATCGACACCGGTGACATTATCGTGCATGTGTTCCGCCCTGAAATCCGCGAGTTCTACAACATCGAAAAGATGTGGGCGGCTCCGGATATGGATGAAGAAACACGGCATTGACCGGCGAACCGGCATCGTCCGGCGCCTGAGTCGCGGCATTTGACTGGCCGGAAAAGATGAGAAGCCGGCCGTGGCGCATCGTGTGCCTGAAATGCCGTCATGAGCAGGAGCGGGGAATGCGAATTGGCCTTTTTGCGGTGGGACGGCTGAAGTCCGGCCCTGAAAAGGATCTTGTGGCCCGTTACCTGGACCGCTTTGCCAAGGCCGGCTCCGCCGTCGGCCTCGAATTCACCCGTGTTGCCGAAGTTGGCGAAAGCCGCGCATCCAATGCGGAGACCCGCAAGCGCGAGGAAGCGGCGATGCTTTTGAAATTGCTTACCGAGGGCAGCATTCTCATTCTTCTCGACGAACGCGGCAAAGCGCTCGACAGCGAAGCCTTCGCAAACCTGCTTGCCAGCTATCGTGACCAGGGCAAGCGCGAGCTGACGATCGCAATCGGCGGAGCCGACGGCCTTGATCCCGCCCTTTACGACCGGGCCGACGCCACGCTTTGCCTGGGCAAGATGACCTGGCCGCACCAGCTCGTGCGCACGCTGATCGCCGAGCAGCTCTACCGCGCCGTCACCATCCTCTCCGGCCACCCCTATCATCGCGTCTGACCATTCCGTTTCCGCCCATGCCTTTGGCAATATGCGTCGCATTGTCACGCAGCCGTGTTTTGCTCAGGCAGCCATTCTCCTGCAAACTTCCTGGCAAAGCATGCCAAATCAGCTTAGTCTCCGCGCGATTTGAGAGAGTGCCCGGACAAGCATGACGACGACTCCAACCAGGCGACACCGCGTGATCCTGCCGGCACTTGCGGCCGGTTTCGGTGTTGCGGTCACCCTCGTGTCGACAAGCCCGTTTTCAGTACAGGCCCAGGATGCCGCTCCGGAGGCGGCGCAATCTTTTAACGCGCCGGCGGCCGAGCCGCCGCCGCCCGATCCGGCCGCCGAACTCGCCGCCAAACGGGATCAGACCCGCGCCGAGCTAGAAACCCTGTCGAAGACAATCAGCCTCTCCTCGGACAAGGTGAGCGAACTCCAGCAAAGCATCAGCAATCTGGAAAAGAACACGCAGAGCATTCGCCAGGCGCTGATCGATTCCGCCGCCCGCCGCAAGGGGCTGGAAACGCAGATCCTCGAGAGCGAGAAGAAGCTTGCCGATCTCGGCGTCAAGGAGGATGGCATCCGCCGTTCCCTGCATGAGCGCCGCGGTCTGCTGGCGGAAGTGCTGGCGGCGCTCCAGCGCATGGGCCGCAATCCACCGCCGGCTTTGCTCGTCACGCCTGACGACGCGCTTGCTTCCGTGCGCAGCGCCATTCTTCTCGGTGCCGTCGTGCCCGGCATGCGCAAGGAGACCGACAAGCTCGTCGCCGATCTCGCAAGCCTGGCGGCACTGCAGACGGCAAGCGCCGCCGAGAAGACTGCGCTCACGGCGACGATGGCTGACGGCATCGAGGAAGAGCGGCGCATGGACCTGTTGCTCGCCGAAAACGACAAACTCAGCCGCAGCAACGCCGCCGAACTGGAGGCCGAGAGGAAGCGGTCGGAGGAACTGGCAGGCAAGGCGACCAGCCTGGAAGGCCTTGTCGCCTCTATGGAATCCGAGATCGCTTCAGTACGGGAAGCGGCCGCCGCCGCCCGCCAGGCCGAGGAGAACCGCAAGCTCCTGACGGACGAGCAACGGGCTCAGGCGAAGGCGCTGGCCGAGAGCGGCGTGCCCGATAAAAACCGCATTGCGCCCGCATATCCCTTCGCAGAATTGAGGGCGAAATTGGAACTGCCCGTGGCAGGCGATATCCTGCGCCAGTTCGGCGATGCCGATGGCACCGGGCACGAAGCCATGGGAATGACGGTCGCCGCCAACCCGGAGACGGTGGTGACTGCGCCGGCAGATGGCCTGGTGGTTTTCGCCGGTGCTTTCCGCAGCTACGGTCAGATGATCATTCTCGACGTGGGCGACGGATATCACCTGGTTCTCTCGGGAATGGATACGATCAATACTCGTCAGGGAAAATTCGTTTTCTCCGGCGAGCCGCTCGCCGTGATGGGAGCGAAAAGAGTGGCAAGCGCAACCGCATTGGCGCTGGAAACGGACCGGCCAACGCTTTACATTGAATTTCGAAAAGACGGTAAACCGGTCGATTCCCGACCGTGGTGGACCGCCAAGGACACTGGAAAGGCACGCAATGATTCGTAGGGCTTCTCTTGTTCTGGTCGGCGCATTGATGGGTGCGACCGCGATGAGCGTCATCTACTCGGCAGGTGTGCCTGCAGAAGCAGCCGGATCCTCCACATACAAGGAGCTGTCGGTATTTGGCGACGTTTTCGAACGCGTGCGCGCGCAATACGTCACACCGCCGGCCGAAGACAAGCTGATCGAGAACGCCATTAACGGCATGCTGTCCTCGCTCGACCCGCATTCGAGCTATATGAATGCGAAGGACGCCGAAGACATGCGCACCCAGACGAAGGGTGAGTTCGGCGGCCTCGGCATCGAAGTCACCATGGAAGACGAGCTGGTCAAGGTCATCACCCCGATCGATGACACGCCCGCCGCCAAGGCCGGCGTTCTCGCCGGCGATTACATCTCCGAGATTGACGGGCAGTCCGTTCGTGGCCTGAAGCTGGAAGACGCTGTCGAAAAGATGCGCGGCGCCGTCAACACGCCGATTAAGCTGACACTGATCCGCAAGGGCGCCGACAAGCCGATCGAGCTGACGATCGTCCGTGACGTCGTCGCCGTCCAGGCAGTCAAGTCGCGCGTCGAGGACGATGTCGGTTACCTCCGCATCATCTCCTTCACCGAAAAGACCTATCCCGACATGGAAAAGGCGATCAAGAAGATCAAGGACGCCGTTCCGGCCGACAAGCTGAAGGGTTATGTCCTCGACCTGCGCCTCAATCCGGGCGGCCTGCTCGACCAGGCGATTAACGTCTCCGACGCCCTGTTGCAGCGCGGCGAGGTCGTTTCGACGCGCGGCCGCAATCCGGATGAAACCCGCCGCTTCAATGCCGGCCCGGGCGACCTGACCGATGGCAAGCCGGTCATCGTCCTGATCAACGGCGGTTCCGCGTCCGCATCGGAAATTGTCGCCGGCGCCCTTCAGGATCTGCGCCGCGCCACCATTCTCGGAACCCGTTCCTTCGGCAAGGGTTCGGTCCAGACGATCATTCCGCTCGGCGAAAACGGCGCGCTGCGCCTGACCACGGCGCTCTATTACACGCCGTCCGGTCGCTCGATCCAGGGCACCGGCATTACGCCCGACATCAAGGTAGAGGAGCCGCTGCCGGAGGAACTGCAGGGCAAGATGGTGACCGAGGGCGAATCCAGCCTGCGCGGCCACATCAAGGGCCAGAGCGAAACTGACGAGGGTTCGGGCTCCGTTGCCTATGTGCCGCCGGACCCGAAGGATGACGTTCAGCTGAACTATGCGCTCGACCTTCTGCGCGGCAAGAAGAACGATCCAGCCTTCCCGCCGAACCCGGATAAGGCCGTCGTCGCCAAGTAATCGATGATCGCAAGGCCGGGCACTCGCCCGGCCTTGACCCTTTCTGCTGTTTCCCGGTTTTGGAGCGGGCGAGAAAATTGGGAACGGACCTGCATGCGCCTTTGGGGCGCAACCGCAAAACCGGCAGCCGGCGTCCGGGTGTGCTGCGCGTCGGCCGCATCGCCGCCAGCCTGTGCCTCTTCGCGATAGGCGGCTTTTCTATTTATACCGCCTTTCGTGGCGATGGGCTTGAGCGCGCCAGGCCGCCTGCGGCCGAACAGGCAGCAAATGAACAGTCCGGTACGCCACCGACGACCGCTGCCAATCAGGCGGCGAACGGCATTCCTCGCGCCGACCCACGCTCGGGCGCCAATGTCGAGCAGACGGTCACCGGAGATGGCTCCGTCGTCACCAAATACAGTCCCCGCCCGCGCGACGGCAGCGGGCCGGTGCTGGTCGATGCCATGCAGATCGGCCAGGATCCGCGCCTGGCAGCTCAACCCAATGAAGCCTTGCTCGAAGAGACCGCGCTTGGCAGGCTGCCGATCGTCGGCCCGGACGGTCGGCGGCCGATGGACCAATATGCCCGTCCTTCATCCCAAGCGCGCGGCATCCGCATCGCCATCGTGGTCAGCGGCCTTGGGCTCAGCCAGACGGGAACGCAGCGCGCCATCGCCGAACTGCCGGAGGAAATCACCCTCGCCTTTGCCGCGAGCGGCAACAGTCTGCAGCGCTGGATGCAGGAAGCCCGCCGCGGCGGCCACGAGATTCTCCTGCAGGTGCCGCTTGAGCCGTTTGATTACCCGGCCAATGATCCGGGCCCGGAAACCCTGCTGACAAGCAAACCGGTCGCCCGCAATATCGAGAACTTGCACAAGGCGATGGGCGAGATCACCAACTATACCGGCATCATGAACTATCTCGGTGGCCGTTTCCTCTCCGACCCCGCCGCCATGGAGCCTGTCATGCGCGACATCCGCAAGCGCGGCCTGCTCTTCCTCGACGATGGGACTTCGGCCCAGTCGAAAACGGCGGCGGTCGCCAAGGGAACCGAGCTACCCTATGCGATTGCCGATCTGCAGCTTGACGGCCAGCTCGATGTCAACGCCATCTTGAAAAAACTCGACGAACTCGAGCGCGTCGCTCGCAAGAACGGCCAGGCGATTGGTATCGCTTCGGCTTTTGACGAAAGCATCGACGCCATTGCGAAGTGGAGCGAGGAGGCGTCGATGCGCGGGATCGAAATCGTCGGTGTCGCGGCGTTGTCCAACGATCCTAAAAACCCCTGAGATGATGTCCTGAATGGAGAAGAAGATGAGCCAGGCGACCGTGAAAGCCGAGGATCTGCCCTATCGCCCATGCGTCGGCGTGATGATCCTGAACCGCGATGGTCTGGTCTGGGCCGGGCGACGCATTCCCGACGGCAATTCCGAATATGACGGCTCACCGCAGCTCTGGCAAATGCCCCAGGGAGGCATCGACAGAGGCGAGGATCCCCTGGATGCCGCCTATCGCGAGCTTTACGAGGAGACCGGCATCAAGACGGTGACCCTGCTCGCCGAAGCGCGGAACTGGATCAATTACGACCTGCCGCCGGCACTGATCGGCATCGGGCTGAAGGGAAAATTCCGCGGCCAGACGCAACGCTGGTTCGCCTTCCGCTTCGAAGGCGAAGAAGGCGAGATTGCCATCAACCCGCCGCCTGGCGGCCACGAGCCGGAATTCGATGCCTGGGAGTGGAAGCCGATGCAGGAACTGCCGGGATTGATCGTGCCCTTCAAGCGCGCCGTCTACGACCAGGTGGTCGCCGAATTTCAGCACCTGGCAACGCTTCAATCGGAAGACTGATTGCGGCAGGGCGACCGCGTTTGGGCTTGGAGCAGGAGGAAGGCATGGCTGGTGCATTCGAATGCCTGGCAGCTGGATCGTCTCCGACAACCTCAGATCGGGAGTACCGGCCGTCAGAGACGGCCGATATTGCTTAGGAATTCATTCGGCTTCGTTGGCGGAATCGGCGTTGAGCTGGCCGTATTTGCTTTCGCCGATTTTCTCGAGCAGATCGAGCTGGGTTTCAAGGAAGTCGATATGGCCTTCCTCATCCATCAGCAACTCTTCGAAAAGCTTCATGGAAACGTAATCGCCGGCCTCATGACAGATATCGCGCGACTTCTTGTAGGCCGTGCGGGCGTCGTACTCGCCGGCGAGATCGGCTTCCAGGACTTCCTTGACGTTCTGGCCGATGCGCAGCGGTGCGAGCGTCTGCAGATTGGGATGGCCTTCGAGGAAGATGATGCGTGCAACGAGCCGGTCGGCGTGGTGCATCTCTTCGATGGATTCGGCGCGTTCCTTCTTGGCGAGCTTGGTGTAGCCCCAGTCCTCGAGAAGACGATAGTGAACCCAATATTGGTTGACCGCACCGAGTTCGAGGAACAGTGCCTCGTTAAGCCGCTCGATGACCTTTTTGTCGCCTTTCAATGTCCGCTCTCCTGTTTTCCTCATGGAATTGCTTCAAGCGTGACATGAAATCAAATATTTCGGCTTCCGTCGAGTGGCGACGGGCGTGATATTCCTCAGTCGTCTGGATGATGATGTCGACCACGTTGGGGAAGCAGCCGCAGCAACGGCCGCGTTTTTCCATGGCGTGATAGACCTTCGCAGGCACGATAAGCTGCCAGCAGTCTTCATCGAGAAGGCTGGTGATAACCTCCCGGATTTCCTTGTCGGTTATGTAATTGCAGCTGCAGACAAGCACGTCTTCATTTCCAAACATGACACTGACTATCGTGTTTTCTGCTAAAGAAGATGGTGGCTGTCAAGAAAAAATTCGAATCCGACGCATCGATTGGAATCGATGCGCGAGGCCTGTTGCAAATCGAGTGGAATTGTACGGCGATCACAGGATGAGCGCATGCCCCGGTCGATCCGGCCGCTCAATGAAAGTTCCGCCCGCGCGGCATGACCTCGGCGGTTTCCTCCGCACCGGCATGGCGGCCTGTGACACTCGCCCGCCTTTCCAATTCCGCCCTCTCCGGCGCATTCGCAAGCCTTCTCTGCCGTGCGTCGACCCCTGGTCTCAGCACCTCGTCGGCGCGCTCGCAGGCCCCGAAACGTCGGGCCTCGCGTTGCAGGATGCCAAGAGCCGGCGTCATATCCTCGATATGCTCGACGACCGTATGGATTACGCCGCTATGGCTTTGCAGCCTGCCACGGATTTTCACGAGCCGGGCGCCCATGACGACCGCCCGGTATTTGTCAAATATCTTGCTCCAGACGATTGCATTGGCAACGCCGGTCTCATCCTCCAGCGTCATGAAGATGACGCCCTTGGCCGAACCCGGGCGCTGGCGTACCAGCACCAGACCGGCAATTGTCACCCTCTTTCCGTTCGGCACCGTCAGGAGATCGACATTGCGCGTGATGCCGATCTTCCGGAATTCTTCCCGCAGGAAGGACACCGGATGCGCCTTCAGCGATAATGACAGATAACGATAGTCCTCGATCACCTGCTCGCCCGGCGGCATGTCAGGCAGGCTGGCCTTCGGTTCGACCTGCAGATCGATATGGTTCACCCGGTCGAACAGGGGCAATTTTTCAGGAGCGTATTTCGTATCAAGGGCTCTTGCCGCCCAAAGCGCCTCACGTCTCGACAGGCCGATCGAGCCGAAGGCATCGGCATCCGCCAGCCTTTCGATATCGCCTCTGTCGAGGCCGGACCGCAGCCAGAGATCGCGAACCGAGCCATAACCATCGCCTCTATTGGCGAGAAGGCTCTCCAGCGCTTTCTCGGACAGACCCTTGACCTGCCGAAAGCCGAGGCGGACGGCTCGCTTTGCCTTGATGATGTCCCGCATATCGGCATGCCGCCTGTCGACGGCATTTCTGTCGAACACCGCCTCTTCGAGATGGCAATCCCAATTGGATCTATTGACGTCGACAGGCCGGATTTCGACCCCGTGTTCCCTGGCGTCCCGAACGAGCTGCGCCGGTGCGTAAAAGCCCATCGGCTGCGAATTGAGCATGGCAGCGCAAAAGACGTCGGGATAATAGGCCTTGATCCAGGACGAGGCATAGACCAGCAGCGCGAAGGAAGCCGCGTGGCTCTCTGGAAAGCCATATTCGCCGAAGCCTTCGATCTGGCTGAAGCAGCGTTCGGCGAAATCCCTCGGATAGCCTCTGCTGGTCATGCCATTGATCAGATCGTCCTTGAACTCATTGACCTTTCCCAACCGCTTGAAGGTCGCCATCGAGCGGCGCAGGCGGTCGGCCTTGGCAGGTGAGAATCCCGCCGCCGTGATCGCGATCTGCATCGCCTGTTCCTGAAACAGGGGCACGCCGAGCGTCCGCTTGAGGATCGGGATCATCTCGTCTTTCGGATAGTCGATCTTGAAGCCGGGAGAATGCGACTGCTCCCTCCGGGTCAGGTAGGGATGAACCATATTGCCCTGAATAGGTCCCGGACGGACGATCGCCACTTCGATCACGAGATCGTAGAATCGTCGCGGCTTCAGCCGGGGCAGCATGCTCATCTGCGCCCTGCTTTCGATCTGAAAGACGCCCAGCGTGTCGGCCCGGCACATCATGTCATAAACCGGTACGCCCTCGTCTCCGTGTTCCCTGTTGCCGAGATCGGCAAGGGTCTTCTTCACGTCATAATGCAGTTCGAGCAGTGAAAAAGCCTTTCTGAGGCAGGTCAGCATTCCGAGAGCCAGAACGTCAACCTTCAGGATCTTGACGTTGTCGAGATCGTCCTTGTCCCATTCGATCATGTAGCGGTCCGGCATCGCCGTCTTCATGATCGGCACGACTTCATCGAGCCGGTCCCGTGTGATGACGAAGCCGCCGACATGCTGGGTCAAATGACGCGGAAATCCGAGAAGCTCGGACGCATAGCGCAGAACGTTTGATGTCACCGGATCCGAAATCTCGAGCCCCGCCGCCTTGGCATCACGCTCCGACAGATTATCCTCCGACCAGCCCCAGACCAGGCTGCTGATCGCCGACTGGACGTCCTCTGAAAGCCCGAAGGCCTTGGAGACCTCGCGGCCGGCGGAACGGGTGCGATAGGTGGTGACACCGGCCGTCAGCCCGGCATGCTCCCTGGTATACTTTCTGTAGATGTACTGGATGACTTCTTCGCGCCGGTCATGCTCGAAATCCACATCGATGTCAGGCGGCTCGTCGCGATCCATCGAAATGAAGCGGTCGAAAAGCAACGTGCTTTTGGTCGGATCGACTTCCGTGATCTCGAGGCAATAGCAGATGACTGAATTGGCGGCAGAACCGCGGCCCTGGCACAGGATCTTCAATTCATAGCGTGCATGCTGGATGAGCTTATGGACCGTCAGGAAATAAGGCTCGTATTTCTTCTCCCGAATGAGATTGAGTTCATAGTCGATCTGGGTCTGGATTTCAGAAGGAACGCCATCCGGATAGCGCTTCTTAGCCCCCTCCCTCGTCAAACGTTCGAGGGTTTCATAAGGTGTCTCGCCAGGATCGTTTTCCGGCGGATAATTGTGTTTCAACTCATCGAGCGAAAACGAAAGTCTGCCGAAAAATGTCCCGGTATTGGCAATCGCCTCCGGATAGTCCCGAAAGAGCCGGGACATTTCACGTTGGCCCTTGAGATAACGCTCGGCATTCGGAGCAAGAAGAAAACCTGCCTCGGCAATCGGCACATGCTCGCGGATCGAGATGACAATATCGGAAAGGGGACGGCGATCCGTATGGTGATAGAGCGGCTGATTGGTCGCGATGACAGGAATGCGGTAGCGGGCGGCGATCACGGAAAGTGCTGCGAAAACCTGCCTGTCGCGGCCATCATAGGCAGGCGCCAGCGCCACGTGAAACGCCTTGCCGAAACGGTTCCGGAAACGTGCGAGACAGGCTTCCAATTCCTGTTGGGCCGCAAATCCTATGGCCGCGGCCTGGCTGGGAACAAGGGCGAGCATCATCTCGTCTCCCCATTCCATGATATCCGCCTCGTAAAGCAGGCAGGATCCCTTTTCTGCTCTCAGATTTCCCGCACTCAGCAAACGGCAGAGATGCGCCCACCCTCGCCTGTTCTCAGGATAGGCAAGGATATCAGGCGTTCCATCCGAAAAGACGAGGCGGGCGCCCGGCTGAATCCGAATTGGGTCGAGAACCTTCTCCTCCTCTCTGTCATCGAGATTCTTCTCGTACCTTCTTCTGAATTTCTCTTCGATCTCCTGCGCCTGCGCATGCGCCCTGACGACGCCGGCAACTGAGTTCCGATCGGCGATTCCAAGACCGGAAAGTTTCAGTGCGGCGGCCTGCACCACCATTTCCTCAGGCTTCGAGGCACCCTCCAGAAAGGAGAAATTGGTGCGGGCGCCGATCTCGAAAAATGCAGGTGCCGCGCTCATGCGAAAATCCCATGCATGAACCAGCGCGGCGGCGGCTCTTCACCGTAAAAGCCTTCGCGGTAAATCCAGAAACGATGCCCGGAATTGTCTTCGACACGGAAATAGTCACGCGTTTTGGCGTCGGCGCCATCGATCCACCACTCCATGGCAAGCCGTTCCGGGCCTTCGCTGCGCTGAACCTGATGCTGAATGCGGCGCCACCGAAAACTTTGCGGCGGCCCCTCCGGGACTTCGGCAAGCAAAGCCTCCACCGGTTCCGGCTTGGCAAAAAGCCTCAGGGGCCGCTCGCTCCGAGCGGGGAAAAGACGACTTTCCCCGCTCCTGCGCTGCGGCGGAAAATTCTCCATGAGTGGGCATGCGATAACCGCACGCTCCGGCACATGGCTTTCGCGGAGCTGAAAGCTTTGAAGACAGTCCGCGCCAAGGCGCGCCGAGACGCGGTCGATGAAAGCTGCAAGCGAGATCTCTCTTTGCCGGCCGCCATCGAAATCGCCCTGCGTGTCCTCGAAGGGCTCATGGCGCACGACATTCAGCCGCAGGATCTCGAAACCGTATCCGGCATCGAGATCGTCATGGATTGCCTGCAGACGCTGGGAAAAAAGATCCGCGATCCGCTTCGGCTCCCTGAGCGGCCGTGAAGCGCCGACAGAAATCCGGAAAACCCGGCCATCGACCCGAAACAGCACGAGTTCGAAGACGCGGCCGCCGGCGCCGCGGGCTTCCAGGGAGGGTTTCAGCGACATGGCGATCTGGCCGGCAAGGGCGAGAATATCCTCTTCGGTGCCGATCGGTTCGGCCAGCCGCCGCTCGGCCGAAAGGCTCGCAACCGGCAGGCGCGGCGAAACCGGTTCCTCGTCATGTCCGAGCGCCTGATCGAGCCGCAAAAGCAAGCTTGCTCCAAAACGGCGGGTCAGCGGCGCCCGCGGCGCGTTCATGACATCGCCGATATATTTGAGCCCGAGCTTCTTCAGCGATGCCACGGTTTCTTCGTTCAGCCGAAGCGCGGCGACCGGCAGCGGCGCCAGCACATCTTCCATTTCCTCGTCTTCGATGACGCCGCCATTGCCGAAACGGGCGACGGCCGAGGAAAGGCCGGGCGAAGAGGAGATCGAACCCTGGACGTCGAGCCCCATATGGAAGAGCCTGAGGAGAATATCATTCAGCAGCGCTCTCTCGCCGCCGAAAAGATGGGCGCATCCGCTAATATCGAGAAACAGCCCGTCTCGTCCGTCGATCGCCACCAGCGGCGTATAGCGGTCGCACCAGTCGGCGATGGCTTCGAGCAACCGCGCGTCGGCGGCCGGATCCTCCTCGACGATATCGATCTTCGGGTGCATGGCGCGCGCTTCCGCGACGCCTTGACCCTTCTTCAGGCCAAGCGCTTCCGCGGCCTCGTCCAGCGCCGTCAGCCGCATGGCATTCTCGTGCTTTCCGGCGCAGACGATCGGCGCAGCCTCAGGACGCCCTTTCAAACGCCAGGAAAGGCCCCATTTTCTGCGGGCGATCCTGTCCGTCGGAAGATGCGGAAAGCTGAGCGCCAGGATACGCTGACCGTTCGTCTGGAGTAAGAGCGTGCCTTGGTTCGCCGATGGGGAAAAACTGACGTTCATGAGGGTTCCACTCCAGAAGAAGGGAGAGCGGAGCCGGGTTACGGCTCTTCTCCAGGCTGAGACGAAAAACCGGATTGCCGATGCTGCCGGCAAGCCTCGATCCATCTGACAGAGCCCGCATGCCGGACGGTGCGGGCTGGGCAAGCAGCCGGAAGACGGCGCTGCTTGCCTCCTCCTCTCCCGCCTGCCGAAGCAGGAAGAGAGGCCGGCCGGCCGCCTTGGCGCGAAGACCGAGCCGCCGGCTCTCGGTCAGACCGAAATGTACAGGATTGCCCCTGATCTCCAGGATGACGACCGAAAAGGCACCGCTTTCCACCGCGGTTTCCGCAAGCCAGAGCGCCTCATCGAGCTTGCGCGGCAAAGCCTGCAGGAAACGCTCGGGCCGCAAGCCGAAATCCTGCAGACCTACCGCATAGGGAAGGCCAGCCTCCATCGTCGAGACCGTATCGCCGATCCAGAGTATTGGCGAACAGTCGCTCGCCTCCTCCTCCACCCGCTGCAGCAGCGCTGCGGCCGCAAGTGCGAACCCACAGGCGGCTCCCGCATCCCGCAAAAGCGTGGAACGGATTTCCGTTATCGCATCGAGCGGCAGCCCGCCTTCCATCGCTTCGTCGAGCGGTGTCACGCCGAACGGCAGGCGCTGTCCGCGCCCATTCCGTTCCGCATCCTGCCGCCCGGTCCTCCCCGAAGCCAGGGCTTCCCGCTCCGCTGCCGCAAGTGCCGGCGCAGGTTTTCCTTCCAGCTTGGCGATGGTTTCGCGGAGCGCAAAAAGCCGCTCGCGCGCCAAGGCGTTCTGCGCCATGGCGTTTACTCCGTCCGTCTTGTTCCTGTTATGTTCTTATGGATTCCAGAGAGCTGAGGAAGAGTCAACAACCATTTTCTATGAATTTATTCCTGCCTTTGATTCCGCACTCGAAAATCGGCGGCAAAGGTTCTATATGGGCCCGCAAAGGAAGGAATATTCATGGCCCGCATAGACCAGAGCGATGATTGGCGGGACCGCCATGCGCCGACGATCAGCACTTTCGAGTCGCTGGCCATGGAGGCTTACAGCCATCTGCCCGATGAATTCCGCCAGCTGACGACCAATCTCACGATCGAGATCGAGGATTTTCCCGATGACGACGTTTTCGAGGATATGGCGCTGGAAACCCCTTTCGATCTGCTCGGCCTTTTCGAAGGCAGGGGCATTTCAGAACGCTTCACGGTGGAAACCGGCGAAATGCCGAACCGCATCCGTCTCTACCGGCGCCCCATCCTCGATTACTGGGCCGAGAACGACGAGACGCTCGGCGATATCATCACCCACGTCCTGATCCACGAGATCGGCCACCATTTTGGGCTGAGCGACGAGGATATGGAGCGGATCGAGGCCAGCGCCGAGGAAGCCGCCGAACGCTGAAACCGCGCGTCCGGCAGAAGACGCTATTGCTCGGAGAGCTTCATCTCCGGATCGTAATCCTTGCCTTCGACAGTCTTGACGACTGCCTGGCCGCACTGCATCGCGCCGGTTGCCGCATTGAAGGCATAGGTCGGCGAACCCTCCAGCGACCAGCCCTTGTTGAGGGCGGCGGTGACCTTGTGGCAGAAGGAAGCGTCGTCGGGGCCGGTCAGGAAGCGATAGAGTTTCATCAGGCGGGCTTTCTTGCAGAAATCAGGTGAGCTTTATGAACCAGAGCTTCGGCCTGGACAAGATGCAGCCGCTCGATCATCCGCCCGTTCGCATTGATGACGTTGAGGCCCCTGGCAGCCGGATCCGCAAAGGCTGATATGATTGCCTGCGCTTCGGCAATCTCCTCCTCGCTCGGGCCGAAATGCCGGTTGGCGGCCGAAATCTGCGAGGGGTGGATCAACATCTTGCCGGAAAAACCCATGGCGCGACCCTGCCCGCATTCGACGTCGAAACCTTCGGCATCCCGGAAATCGTTGAAGACGCTGTCGAGCGCATCAAGCCCATAAGCCTTGGCCGCCAGGATGATCTGCATCAGCCAGGGCACGAGAAAGCTTCGCCCAGGCTGCGACAGGACGTCCGTTTCCTTGCGCAGGTCGTTGAGGCCGACGACGAGGCAATCGAGCCGTGCCCCCGGCATGCAGCCGGATTCGGCGATCGCCCCGACATTCAGCACGCCGCGCGGCGTCTCGATCATCGCCCAGATGCGCAGCTCCTCCGGCGCCTGTGCATCGGCAAGCAGATCGCTGGTCTCAGCGATAACTCGAGGCTCGTCCACCTTCGGCAGGAGAACGGCGTCGGGCAAAAGCGCCTTGACCAGATCGAGATCCGCCGCCCCGAATTCAGATGACAAAGAATTGATGCGGATGACCCTTTCCTTGCCCGCAAGCGGCGGCCCGGCAAAAAAAGCACGCAGATTTTCCCGCGCTTGCCCCTTGTTCTCGGGCGCGACCGAATCCTCCAGATCGAAAATAACGGCATCACAATCAAGGGAATGGCTCTTTTCGAGGGCGCGCAGATTGATGGCGGGCACACTCAGCACCGAGCGGCGCAGACTTAAGGAACGGAAAGGCGGGATTTGGTTCATCAGCCATTAGTGCCAAGCTTCTCAGAACGCGGCAAGACAACAAAAAGCCATGCTTGCCTTGCAGACAGAAAAAAGAAGAACCACATTCCTTTCGGTAGAAAGGTTTCAAACCATGCAGAACATTCGCTCCATCTTCTTCATGCTTGCCGGCGCCACCTTCTTTGTCGCCATGCTGCTTCTCACCTTCTCGGTGACGCTTGCCGTCGGCGGCATCCTGACCGTGCTCATGGTCGGACGCGCGCTTTCGATGAAGATGAAGCCCGCCCCCGTCCGCGCCAAGGCAAACAACGGTAAGCCGGAAATGCGCATCTGGAACGATGGTCGCGGCACGATCATCGATCTCTAAGACCTGCCTTCAAAAAACTCGCCGACACTGTCGGATCATGCTTCCGTGATACGTCTTTGAAGCAGCCAGGCTTTCAGCCGGCGCTCAAAAACGATGGAGGACGAGCATGGATACGACGACGGAAAACAAACCGGCCAAGTTGCCGCCGGTGAAGAATGGCCTGCTGCCCTATCTCACTGTCGATGGCGCAGTAAAAGCCGCGGAATTCTACAAGAAGGCCTTCGGCGCCGAAGAGGCCCACAGGGTGCCGGTCGATGAAAGCGGCCGGACGATGCACATTCATCTCTATATCAATGACAGCTCCTTCATGCTGGCGGATGCCTATCCTGAATACGGCCATCCCTTCAAAGGCCATGAAGGCTTCGCCATCCAGCTTGTTATCGACGATATCGATTTCTGGTGGGATCGTGCGGTGGCCGCCGGCGCTGAAGTCGTCATGCCGGTCGAACTGATGTTCTGGGGTGACCGCTACGGCCAGCTTCGCGATCCGTTCGGCGTCCTCTGGGGCTTGAACGCGCCCGCCGAGTAACAGGCCGTGCACCGTCGCCAGGCCACGCGAACGTCGCGTGGCCGCCACTTTAGAAAGATTCTCCTTCATTTCGGCAAAAAACTGGACTAGATGCACATTCAGGAAAGTAGATTTGCTGAATGGAGCATGGGTCATGGATAAATTCGTGAAGCTCACGGGCGTTGCAGCGCCCCTGCCGGTCGTCAACATCGACACCGACATGATCATTCCGAAGGACTATCTGAAGACCATTAAGCGTACGGGTCTCGGCAAGGGCCTTTTCGCCGAAGCCCGCTACAATGAAGACGGCTCCGAAAATCCCGATTTCGTGCTGAACAAGCCGGCCTATCGCGACGCCAAGATCCTTGTCGCCGGCGACAATTTCGGCTGCGGTTCCTCGCGCGAACACGCTCCTTGGGCGCTGCTCGATTTCGGCATCCGCTGCGTGATCTCCACGAGCTTCGCCGACATTTTCTACAACAACTGCTTCAAGAACGGCATCCTGCCGATCAAGGTCAGCCAGGAAGATCTCGACAAGCTGATGGACGACGCCTCGCGCGGCTCCAATGCCATCCTCACGGTGGACCTCGAGAACCTCGAGATCACCGGCCCCGATGGCGGCTCCATCAAATTTGATCTCGACGAGTTCAAGCGCCACTGCCTGCTGAACGGCCTCGATGATATCGGTCTGACGCTGGAAAAGGGCAAGGCGATCGATGAGTTCGAAAAGAAGAACGCCGCGTCGCACCCATGGGCCGCTTAAGCCCTGACGAATTGCCGATTGATCAAGCCGGGCTTTCGCCCGGCTTTTTCTTTCACACGCGCAAGGACGCTGCAACATCCTCGCCGCAGCTCAGAGAAATTTCTCTTTCCAGAGTTTCAGTTTTTCCAGCGACACGCCGATGCCGCCGCAGACTTCGATGAGCGGGCTGTCAAAGCGCTGAAGCAGACCGGCATGCACATCGGCAACGGCCAGCGCCGCACCGCAGGCCGGCTCCACGAGGAGGCGGTGCGCATCGGCAAACTTCAGGCAGGCGGCAACGGCATCGCCGTCGCTGACGACGACGCTTTCGATCGGATGCTGCTTCGGCAGCTCGAAGACATGCTGCGCCACCTGCCGTGCACCGAGCGACGTGGCGATTGAGGTGATGGCTGGGAGGGTAACACGCTCGTTCGCCTGCAGGCTTTTATGTAGCGAAGCCGCCCCTTCGGTTTCAACCGCGATGACGGGAAGGTCGGTTAGGCCGTTTCGCTTCAGCCCTTCGACAATGCCGGCAAGCAGTCCGCCGCCGCCGACACTGGTGACGACGCAGTCGAATGTCGCACCCTTGGCCAGGACCTCATCGATCAGCGTGGCATGACCATCCCACAGAAGCGGATGGTCGAACGGATGCACATAGCTCGCCTTGCAGCTGCGGGCGAGTTCGATCGCATAGGCATTGGCTTCGTCGAAAACCGCTCCATGGACAAGCACATTCGCACCGGTTGCGGCAATCGTCTCCCGAACATCGGCCGCCGTCGTCTCCGGCACGACGATCGTGACCGGCACGCCGAGCGCCCGGCCGGCAAAGGCCGCGGCAATACCGGCATTGCCGCCCGAGGCGCAGAAGATCTCGCGCGCGCCTTTTTCCACCTCGTGCTGGCAAAGCCGGCCAACGCCACGCAGCTTGAAGCTGCCGGAAGGCTGAAGTGCATCGAGCTTCAGCCAGAGCGGCTTGCCGCTGGCGCTGTAGCCAGATGCTGTTCGAACCAGAGGCGTGTCGAGATGAAGGGGTGCTGAAGGCATGGGCGACATCCGGGAAAATAAATACTGAGCCTGCCGTTCTAATCCGGTTGCCGGCCTCGGAGCAACCATCGGCGCGCTGAGAGCGAAGCGTACCGATTCACCCTTTCTCTCGCTTGAAATGCCCATTTCCGGGGTCTAAGAAGCCGCAACTTGTTTTTCCAGGAGGGTTTCATGACAGCGCGCAATCTTTTCCTGCTGCCGGGTGACGGCATCGGTCCCGAGGCCATGGGCGAGGTCCGCAAGATCATCACCTATATGAACGAGACGATGGATGCCGGTTTTGTCACCGAGGAAGGCCTTGTCGGTGGTTCTGCCTATGACGCCCATGGCGCGGCGATCTCGGAAGCCGACATGCAGAAGGCGCTTGCCGCCGATGCCGTTCTCTTCGGAGCCGTCGGCGGCCCGAAATGGGATAGCGTGCCTTACGACGTGCGCCCGGAAGCCGGCCTGCTTCGCCTGCGCAAGGACCTGCAGCTCTTCGCAAACCTGCGCCCCGCCATATGCTATCCGGCCCTCGCCTCGGCCTCGTCGCTGAAGCCGGAACTGGTCGAAGGCCTTGATATTCTGATCATCCGCGAGCTGACGGGCGGCGTCTATTTCGGCGAGCCGAAGGAGATCATCGACCTCGGCAACGGCCAGAAGCGCGGCATCGACACGCAGGTCTACGATACCTACGAGATCGAACGCATCGCCGGCGTCGCCTTCGAAATGGCCCGCACGCGCCAGAACCGCGTCTGCTCCATGGAAAAGCGCAACGTCATGAAGTCGGGCGTGCTCTGGAACCAGGTGGTGACCGAGACGCACAGGGCGAAATATTCCGACGTCCAGCTCGAACATATGCTGGCCGACGCCGGCGGCATGCAGCTCGTGCGCCAGCCCAAGCAGTTCGACGTCATTGTCACCGACAATCTCTTCGGCGACATGCTCTCCGACGTCGCCGCCATGCTGACTGGCTCCCTCGGCATGCTGCCTTCGGCCTCGCTCGGCGCGCCCGACGGCAAGACCGGCAAGCGCAAGGCGCTCTATGAGCCGGTGCACGGCTCGGCCCCCGATATTGCCGGCAAGGGCATCGCCAATCCAATCGCCATGATCGCCTCCTTCGCCATGTGCCTGCGTTACTCCTTCAACATGGTGAAGGAAGCCGACGATCTGGAAAGGGCGATTGCCAACGTGCTCGACAAGGGCATCCGCACCGGCGACATCATGGCCGACGGCTGCAGACAGGTCGGCACCGTCGAAATGGGCGATGCGATCCTTGCCGAGTTCAAGGCGCTGGCGGCCTGATATATTTCACGTGAAACAGTTTCACGCCCTTCGCATCACGTATGCGGAGGGCTTTTTCAGGTATGACAACCGCCGGTTCGGTAGAATTAGCCAAAACGGGCTATCCTTGGCCATAATCTCGTGTATTTTTGCGCCGGATTTCACGGTGCATACTTCCAGCCGGAAACGATTTTCCGGCTTATGCGCCAGTTCAAAGTGATGGAGCGCCTGTCGGACGCGCGGCGCTCGAATTCTAATTCGAACGGACGACTGAATGCGGGCATTTTGGATTTCCCTGGACAGGCGCTGGCGCCGGAGTGACGCCACGATGCCGCCTTTGCGCTGGCAGGCTTGTCTCTTCATCACGATCAACGCCGTGCTCCTTTCCATGCTGCTCTTCGACGCGCCGATCGGCGCCAGCGAGCCTCCCGCGTCGGTGAAGCAGCTGGGCGAGTTCCTGACCGGTTTCGGCGATTCCGCCTGGCTGATCTGCACCAGCATCCTGCTCTTCTTTCAGGGCAGGGCGGGCTACAAGCTCTTGAAGGCGGCGCGTTCGAAGGCACAGGCGCTTTATATCAGCTGGATCGGCGCCTATCTCTTCACCACGGTCGTCTTCTCCGGGCTTCTCGCCAATCTCCTGAAACGGGCGATTGGAAGGGCGCGTCCCGATCACTTCCACGATTACGGTATCTTTTCTTTCACGCCTTTTTCAGGCCGTGCGGCTTTCGAAAGTTTTCCCTCCGGCCATTCCACCACGGTCGGCGCCTTCTTCGCCGCCTTCGCGCTTCTGTTTCCGCGCTACCGCGTTGCCTTTATCGCCTGTGCCATCTGGTTCGGCATGACACGGGTCATGGTCGGCGCTCATTATCCGAGCGACGTCATCGCCGGTCTTGCCTTTGGCGGCTGGTTCTCCCTGCTGACCGCGATCGTCTATGCCCGTTGCGGTCTGCTCTTCAAACTGGCGCCGGATGGCTGGCCGCTCGCCAAGCGCCTGTTCCGCACTGCATAATTCCTTAAATCAGAATCGATTTAAGGATAAATGATGCAGCCATTTGAATGTTACAGCGTCCTTTGCGCGTCCAATAAGACGCGCGGCGCTGTAATAGGAAAAAGCCCGACGCCTTGTGAGCGCCGGGCGGTTTTCTGAAAGCTTGTCAGAAGCGAACGCGTCATCAATCCATTGCGTGGATGTCCCTGTTCTTCGTTTCGGGCAGGAAGATCAGGCCGATCACCAGCGTGATCGCCGCAAACACGATCGGATACCAGAGACCGTAATAGATGTCGCCCGCAGCGGCGCTCATCGCAAAGGCCGTCGCCGGCAGCAGGCCGCCAAACCAACCGTTTCCGATATGATAGGGCAGCGACATGCCGGTATAGCGGATACGGGTTGGGAAGAGCTCGACCAGAAGGGCTGCGATCGGGCCGTAGACCATCGTCACATAGAGGACGAGGACGAAGAGGATCGCAACCGTGCCGACCCAGTTGACACGGGCGGGATCGGCGGTCATGGCGAAGTTGCCGGCATTGGCGATGTTATAGACTGCCATGTCGGTGACGCCATTGGCCTCATCGGCGGTCAGCAGCTTGCCTTCCACCAGCTTAGCGACCGGCATCGTTTCTTTCTCACCCGCGCGCACGGCTTCGGCATTGAGCGCCAGTTCCGGATTGGCGGCGATGAAGGCATCTAGCTTGGAGTCCGGCACCTTGGCGGCGCCGCGCTTAAGCGGATAACCGGCATCGTGAAGCGCAATGTTCACGCCCTTTTCGAAGGCGGCGGTCATGCTCTTCGCTTTGTCGCCGGCGGCAAGGGCGTCGAAGCTCGTGACCGTCTGGTTACCGACCTTCACCGTTGCCGGCTGGCCGGCAGGACCTGGCACGACATCGTATGGCACCGAGTTTTTCGTCAGGAAGGCCGTTGCCACATCGCAGGAGCTGGTGAATTTCGCCGTGCCCGTCGGGTTGAACTGGAACCTGCAATCCGCCGGATCGGCCGTGACCGTCGCGCGGATCGAGGCTTGTGCCTCGGCAAGGGCCGGATTCGCCGTCCAGGTCATCGCCTTGAACAGCGGGTGATAGGTCACCGCGGCTATGAGAAGGCCCGCCATGATGATCGGCTTGCGGCCGATCTTGTCGGAGAGGCCACCGAAGATGACGAAGAACGGCGTTCCCAGCAACAGGGCGATCGCGACCATGATATTGGCCGATTGCAGATCCACCTTGAGTACGTTCTGCAGGAAGAACAGCGCATAGAACTGGCCGCCGTACCAGACGACCGCCTGGCCCATTGTGGCGCCGAGAAGCGCGATGATGGCGATCTTGGCGTTCTTCCATTGGCCGAAGGCTTCGCTGAGCGGCGCCTTTGAACCCTTGCCTTCCGCCTTCATGCGTTGGAACGCAGGCGATTCGTTCATCTTCAGGCGGATCCAGACGGAAATGCCGAGCAGCACGACCGAGACCAGGAACGGAATACGCCAGCCCCAGGCGGCAAATTGAACCGGACCCATCAGCGACTGAACCAGGATGATGACGATCAGCGACAGGAAGAGGCCGAGAGTCGCCGTCGTCTGAATCCATGAGGTGAAGTAGCCGCGCCGCCCGTTCGGCGCATGTTCGGCGACATAGGTTGCCGCGCCGCCATATTCACCACCGAGCGCCAGGCCCTGCAGCAGCCGAAGGCCGATCAGGATGATGGGAGCTGCGATGCCGATGCTGGCCGCACCTGGCAGGATGCCGACGAGGAAGGTTGAAAAACCCATGATCAGGATCGTCACCAGGAAGGTGTATTTACGTCCTACGAGGTCGCCGAGACGGCCGAACACCAATGCGCCGAAGGGCCGCACCAGGAAGCCGGCGGCAAAGGCGAGAAGTGTGAAGATATTGCGCGTTGCCTCGGGATATTGGGTGAAGTAGGTCGCGCCGATATAAGTGGCGAGCGAACCGTAGAGATAGAAGTCATACCATTCGAAAACAGTGCCGAGCGAAGAGGCGAAGATGACCTTCTTCTCCTCGCCGGTCATCGGGCCGGCCTTCGCGCCGTCGATGCTTGCGACATTTGCCATTGTCTGTCCTCCACAGAGTGATGAGCAACGCGCGCGACCTGCTTTCCTCAAAGCATACCCCTGGCCGCGACACGCCTGACGAGAGTGTGCCAGAAAACATGGCCCGCAAAGAGAGATGCTTTGGGATTATGACTTTAGTCTAATGGCGGCGCGCTTCGTGGTCCGCATCGGGCGGTTGTTCGACCTCCTGCGCGCAACGCGATTTTGGAGGCGGACGGGCCTCACCTGGTTTGCGAAAGCAGACCTGCTACACTCAGCGTCTGCGCCGGCGATTGCCGTGGCAAGCCGCCAACAGGCAGAAGCACGTTTTCGGGTGCTGACAAGGTGACGGTCGGTATCGCCGCAGGACGAGGCCGATATTGGTGGCGCGACATTAACCTGGTCGGGATATCTTCCGGTATGTCAAAACGCCCGGCTTGCGGCGGTTCCTTTCGCCTGCCGACTGCTCAAGCAAAAACCTTGACTCCTGTGGAAAACCTTCTAAGAGCAACAGCGGAAAAGGAATCTCCATGGTTCGCGACGAACACGCCATTGCCGCATGCGATGACCGGGCACGGGTTGCCGGGGTGGAAATTGCCGTTCCGGTTTCTTCCAAAACCAAGGCCAAAACGACGACGAAAACCGTCTGACGTCTCTGGCCTGCCGCTCTCTCCCCGGCTCGGCTGGGGACAGGAAGACGCGATCCGTCGCGCCTTTCCCCTCACCGGACAAGAGGAGAGAAGAGAAAGAGAGCTTGAGAAATGGGTTTCAAAGTAGCAGTTGCGGGAGCCACCGGAAATGTCGGCCGGGAGATGCTCAACATCCTCTCCGAACGCGGCTTCCCCGCCGATGAAGTCGTGGCGCTCGCCTCGGCGCGTTCCCAGGGCACTGAGGTGTCCTATGGCGACCGGACGCTGAAGGTCTCCAATCTGGAGAATTACGATTTCTCCGATACCGACATCTGCCTGATGTCGGCCGGCGGCGAGGTCTCCAAGAAGTTCTCCCCGAAGATCGGCCAGCAGGGCTGCGTCGTCATCGACAATTCCTCGGCCTGGCGCTATGACGCCGATGTGCCGCTGATCGTGCCGGAAGTCAACCCGGACGCCGTCACGCAGTTCACCAAGCGCAACATCATCGCCAATCCGAATTGCTCGACCGCGCAGCTGGTTGTGGCGCTGAAGCCGCTGCACGACTTCGCCAAGATCAAGCGCGTCGTCGTCTCCACCTATCAGTCGGTCTCCGGCGCCGGCAAGGACGGCATGGACGAACTCTTCAACCAGACGCGCGCCGTCTTCGTTGCCGACCCGATCGAGAACAAGAAGTTCACCAAGCGTATCGCCTTCAACGTCATCCCGCATATCGACGTCTTCATGGAGGATGGCTATACCAAGGAAGAGTGGAAGGTGCTGGCCGAGACGAAGAAGATGCTCGACCCGAAGATCAAGGTGACCTGCACGGCGGTGCGTGTGCCCGTCTTCATCGGTCATTCGGAATCGGTCAACATCGAATTCGAGAACGAGATCACCGCCGATCAGGCTCGCGATATCCTGCGCGACGCGCCGGGCTGCCTCGTCATCGACAAGCGCGAGAACGGCGGCTACATCACGCCGTATGAATCTGCCGGCGAAGACGCGACCTACATCTCGCGCATCCGCGAGGATGCAACGGTCGAAAATGGCCTGAATATGTGGGTGGTTTCCGACAACCTGCGCAAGGGCGCGGCGCTGAACGCCATCCAGATCGCCGAGCTTCTCGTCAATCGCGGCCTGGTCAAGCCGCGCAAGCAGGCAGCCTGATACCATTTGTAAACCATAATATGTTAAAGCCCTGCTCGTCGAGCGGGGCTTTTTCCGGGGCAAATACAACTGTATAAGCGCTCGCTAAAAGGTGATCGTGACAAAATCGCGAGCGGCTGGCATTCTCTTGCCCGCCTAAAAACTATGCAGATCGAGAGCGGGGTTTCTCAATGCGCATGACAAAGTTGTTTCTGGCGGCCGCTGCGGCAATGGGCGTCCTCCACGCGATACCGGCATTCGCGCAGGGTGCACAATGTGGCAATACCGGCGCCGGCTTCGAGGCTTGGGTTAGCGATTTCAAGCAGATGGCAGCCGCAAGCGGCGTCAGCCAGTCGGTTCTCAACCGCGCTTTCGCCAATGTCAGCTACAACAAGCCGACCATCGCCGCCGACCGTGGCCAGAAAAGCTTCAAGCTATCCTTCGACGCCTTCATGAAGAAGCGCGGAGGCGCCGCAATCATCTCCCGCGGCCGCAGTATGAAGGCCGCCAACCAGGCTCTGTTTGCGTCGATCGAGCGCCGTTTCGGTGTCCCGGCCGGCCCTCTGATTGCCATCTGGGGCATGGAGACCGGTTTTGGCAGCTATATGGGCAACCAGCATACGCTGTCAGCTGTTTCGACGCTGGCTTACGACTGCCGCCGTTCGGAATATTTCACCGACCAGCTCTATGCGGCGCTCCAGTTGGTCTCCGAGGGTTATCTGAGCCCGCAGGCCAGGGGCGCCGCCCATGGCGAAATCGGCCAGACGCAGTTTCTGCCGCGCAACGTCGTGCGGTTCGGCGCCGACGGCGATGGCGACGGCCGGGTCGACATGGTCGGCTCCCGCGCCGATGCACTGGCCTCGACCGCAAATTTCCTCAAGGGCCACGGCTGGCGCGCCGGCGCCGGCTATCAGCCGGGCGAGCCGAATTTCGCCGCTATCCAGGGCTGGAACGCGGCCAGCGTCTATCAGCAGGCGATCGCCTATATCGGCCAGCAGATCGACGGCGGCAGATAAGCCTTCATTGATAACGATACCCGGAAACGCCGCTGCGATATGCGGCGTTTTTCATATGCGGGAATCAAAACCGCCGACCGATCCCGCCTTGCGTCGCTCCTCCTGCGGAAGGGCCGGCACGACCGGCTCGGAAATGACACAATTGCGGCCGGAGGCCTTGGCGGCGTAAAGTGCCAGATCGGCCCGTTTGACCAGATCCTCGAAGTTCCGGTTGGCGGCGTTGTTTGCCCGGCCAGCGCATCCGAAGCTCGCCGTCACCTTGATCAATTCGCCGCTCGGCAGAGGAATTTCCGCCATCTCGATCGCCAGGCGCACGCGTTGGGCGATGACTGCTGCGTCATTGGGCGTCGAATCCGGCAGAAGCACCAGGAATTCCTCGCCGCCGTGGCGCACCAGGAGATCGAAAGAACGGAAATTCTCACGCGCCACTCTCGCAACATGTCGTAGCACGGCATCGCCGGCGTCATGGCCGTGAACATCGTTGATCTTCTTGAAATGATCGAGGTCGAAGAGCACGACGGAGATCCAACGGGACCCGTGTTCGGCTTGGGTAAGAAGCGCTGACGCAGCGACTTCGAAGCCACGCCTGTTGTAAAGACCAGTCAGAAGGTCGGTTTGGGCAGCGTTGCGCAACTCGCCCACCAACGTCTCGCGATCCCTGGTCAGTCGATCAATAAGACGCAGCCCCCTTGCCGCCAGAAGCATCACCAGGGTGGCGAGAATGAGCAGGCCGGCGCAGAGCGCCAAGATCAGCGTCAGGTGAACGTGCGCACGCGCCGAAAGGCTTTCGCCGGTCTCGTGGATATTATTGGCGGCTTCGACGATCTTGTGCTGGAGGAAGGCCATGCGCTCGTTCTGCGCCACCGCCCAGATATCGCGCGCCTCGCGCGTAGGCCGCGATCCGGCAAGGATGGAATCGGTAATCGCATTCGCCTTCACTTGGTTGCTACGGCCGAGATAGGCAGTGATGTCGCGTACGGTTGAGTCTGAGGAATGGAAGACCATATGGTCCATCCCATCGCCGAGCATGACCTTGCCCTGCACGAACAACTCCACCGGAAACCTGGCGACGAAACCATGGTCAAGATAACGGGTACCGACGACGGTGATCAGCCTTTCACCGTAATAGGTCAGCAGGATGCCCATCAGCTGGTTGGACTTCTGCAGCAGTACCGGATCACTGATCAACGGCGAAAGCGCATCGACGACGGCGAGCTGCTTCTGGGCCGCATACCAGTAGATGTAGCCGGGATCGCTGTTGATATAACGGCCTTGGTCGACTGCGCTTCGCGCAGCCACAATACGGCTGTAGGCAAGGTTGAGAGCCGACAATTCGTCGACAAGCCCCTTGTCCAGCACATCGCGAGAGGGGAGGCTGGCATAGAAAGCGCGGCGTTCGTGATCGAGCATCGCCCGGCTTCGCTGCATCTCGGCGGCGGCCGGGCCGCTTGGCTGGGCGATATACCGACGCGTGGCGCCGATTTCAGCCAGGATCTCAATGGCGGCGATGGACCCGGCGCGGGCAAGCACATCGGCAAACTGCCGATCCTTCTCAAGATCCCTGTATTCCTTGAGCGAAGACCGCAGGAGGATGACGCCTTCAATGACCATGAAGACGAAGGGCAGCATGATGGCAGCCAGGATTACCTTTTTGATGGTCTCGAACTTCATCGCCAATCGCCACGTTGATCAAACGTCGGTCGTGCGCGACCAATTCCGAAGAAGCTTAGCAGCAATCGTTAAAAAACTGCTAAACCCGCCTATCCCTGGATTTCCGGGCGAATGAAGTCACGGGTATCGGCGTCCATCACCCAGAGTTCACCCGTCGAAATGTCGAACCAGGCGCCATGAAGATGAAGATTTCCCGCTTCTTCGAGCGCCTTGATATTCGGAAAGCTTCTGAGATTGTCGATCGAGTTGCGGATGGAGACACGCTCGAGCGCAGTTTGCCGCTCGGCCGCGGTCATCACGTCATTGCTCTGGATCTGCTCGGCTGCCGGTTTGACCAGCGACATCCACCGTCCGATGAAATCGCCGGGTGACAACGGCTCGGCATTCGGATCAAGTGCCGCACGGATCCCCCCGCAGCGGCCATGGCCCATCACCACGATATCCGAAACCTTCAGCGCCTGCACGGCAAATTCGAGAGCGGCCGATGTCGAATGGAAATTGCCGTCCGGCTCATAGGGCGGCACCATATTGGCTACATTGCGGACGACGAAAAGCTCGCCCGGGCCGGCATCGAAGATCAGCTCGGGAGCCGCACGCGAGTCCGAACAGGCAATGACCAGCGTGCTGGGACTCTGACCGTTTTCGGCAAGTTGCCGATACCTGTCGCGGGCGTCGGCATAACGCCCGTTCATGAAGTTGCGATAACCGTTCAGAAGAGTGTTTGGAAAACGCTGCATGCCTCTGGATTAGCGCGCGCCGAGGACAAGATCAACTGCTGCACCGCAAAATGGGCGCATTGGCAAATGCGTCAATTTTTCCGCCGTTGCGCGGGGTGCACCAACCGGCGCATCTGCACCATGGCCATTGGCGTCGAAAGACTGGACGCATCGCTTGCCAGCATCAACTCATTGCTGCCGCGCTTGACCGCACGTGCAAGAACTTCGAACACGCTGGCTGTGGCAAGCTGCAATGCCTTTTCATCCTCGAGGCCTGACAGCAGGCGCGACAGAAAAACGGCGGCCAGCAGATCGCCGAGGCCATTCGGCGGGTTCTCGACGACGCGGTGCTCGGCAAGCAGCGCGTGACGGCCGGAAAGGTAGAGATTGCCGGTGCCGCCTGCCATCATGGGCACCGCCGAGGTGACGAGCATACGCGACGGTCCGAGCGCCAGTGCCGCCTCCATGATTGCGCTGTTGTCGTCGAGCGCTGCTCCCGACAGCCAGGCGAGCTCGTACCGATTCGGCGTCGCGAGCGAAGCCAGCGGGATGAGATGATCGCGAATGGCCTCCGCCGTCGCTTCGGGCACGTAGAGGCCGCCGAGATCGCCCATGACAGGGTCACAGACATAAAGCAGTTCGGGATTGTTCTGCCGGAGCGCAGCGATCAGCCGGGCGACGGAGCGTGCCTGGGCGGCATTGCCGAAATAGCCCGAAAGCACCGCCCTCACTTCACCGATCCACGGCGCGCGGATCAGATCGTCGATCGCCGCGTCGAAGTCCGCTTCGGCAAATGTCAGCCGCGTCGAACGGCCATGGCCGGGATGCCAGGGTAGAACGACGGTCGGCAGCGCCCAGACCGGATGGCCGAGCGTCTCCAGCGCAAACACCGCCGCCCGGTTCCCAACCGAGCCGCGCACGACATGGCTGGAAATAACAATGACTGCTCCCGCTGCATTTTCCGACATGAAACCGAGGTCCGAAATGATGATGGCGTTTGATGATCTTTTTGACGCCGGCCTGTCAACCATTCTTCACGTGAGCATGAAAATGTGCAGCGGAAGCAAACCCCGGAGAGGGCCGTCCAAACTCGCTTCGGCCTCGAAAGCGAAAAATCTCTGATAATTCCCATTTCCGCGGTCAGAAAAGCATCAAAACAATCACCTCGGCCACGATTTTAGGGATTTTTTCGAGAAATCTTCTGCTAGCTTGCGAAAAAATCAGTCCATTGCGGGGAGGCGACTCATGGCTGCCAGAAACAATCCGAAACGAGAAAAGCAGATCGAAACTGCGCGCAAGATCGCTGAGGCGGTGAGCGAGCCTCATCTCGATCCGGAAATTCTTTTCGGCCGCGCCAGCAATGATGACCTCGAACTCTATGCGCCCGACATGCTGGCGCGCGCCGCCGTACATTCGGCAAAGGAACTTGCTGCGTGGAACGGCAAGGCGCCCCGCGTCAGCATCGACACAATTGCCGAGGTGACGCCTGGCGGCACCGCCGTCTCGGTGCTGTCGGTGACTGACCACAACATGCCTTTCCTATATGAGTCAGTCATGGGTGAGGTGACGAGCACCTACCGCGATCTCTTCATGGCCGTGCATCCCATTCTCGTCATGGAAAAGGGCAAAGCCCCCGCGCTCTATTCCGCCGACCACCCGAGTGATCCGGCCACGCGCGTCAGCCATATCCAGCTGCATATCGCCCCGCTGAACTCCGCCCAGGCTGCCGATCTCGTCAAACGCGTCCAGACCGTGCTCGAACACGTCCGCCTTTCGGTCTCGGACTGGAAGCCGATGCTTGCCAAGCTCGACGGGGTGATCGCCGAACTTTCGGCCAATGGCGCCGGCCGCAGGAAGGCCGAACATGCCGAAGCGGTTGCCTTCCTGACCTGGCTGCGCGACGAAAATTTCACCTTCCTCGGCATGCGCGAATATGTCTATTCGGGCAAGGGGGCCGACGCCAAGGTCGAGCGGGACAAGGGCGCCGGCCTTGGCATCCTTTCCAACCCCGACGTTCTCGTGCTGCGCACTGGCAAGGACGCCGTGACCACGACGCCGGAGATTCTCGCCTTCCTCGACGGCCCCGACTTTTTGATCGTCACCAAGGCAAACGTAAAGTCGATCGTTCATCGCCGCGCCTATATGGATTATGTTGGCGTCAAACGCTTCGACGCTCAGGGCAATGTCACAGGGGAACTCCGCATCGTCGGCCTCTTCACCTCGACAGCCTATACCTCGCTCGCCTCCGAAATCCCGCTGCTGCGGTCTAAGATCGAAAAGGTGAAGGAGCATTTCGGCTTCGACCCGATGAGCCATTCGGGCCGAATGCTCGATAACACGCTGGAATCCTATCCGCGCGACGACCTTTTCCAGATCGACACGACGCTGCTTGCAAGCTTTGCCGAGCAGATCAACGATCTCGCCGACCGGCCGCGCGTCCGCGTCCTGCCGCGCATCGACCATTTCGACCGCTTCGTCTCGGTGATCGTCTATGTGCCGCGTGAGGAATATGACTCGATCGTGCGCGAGCGGATCGGCACCTATCTGAAGACAGTCTATGACGGTCGTGTCTCCGCCTATTACCCGGCTTTCCCCGAAGGCGGCGTCGCCCGCGTGCATTTCATCATCGGCCGCTCCGGCGGCAAGACGCCGCGCATCCCGCAGGCAAAGCTCGAGCAGACGATCCGCGAAATCACCGCCCGCTGGGACGACCGTTTCGAAGCGCTCGCCGGACCCAAGTCGCCCAAACTATCGGTCGATCAAGCCTTCCAGGATTCTTTTACCCCTGAAGAAACCGTGGCCGACCTTGCCGATATCGGCGCCTGCGCCGCCGGGGAGCCGCTCCGCATCCAGTTTTATCATCGCCAGGAAGCACAAGGGCCTATCCTTTCGCTGAAGATCTTCCACGCCGGCGGTCAACTCGCCCTGTCGCGCCGCGTGCCGCTTCTCGAGAACCTCGGCTTCAATGTCGTCAGCGAACGCACCTTCGACATCGGAGTGCGGACCGCCGATGGCGAAACCAAACTCGTCGTGCTGCACGACATGGAGCTCGAGACCCGCAACGGCGGCGACATCGACCTGCATCGTTATGGCGCGGCGCTCGAGGAAGCCTTCGTCGCCGCCTTCGCCGGCACGATCGACAATGACAGCTTCAACCGGCTGATTCTTTCGGCCGGGCTCTCGGCGCGCGAAGCCAATGTGTTGCGTGCCTATGCCCGTTATCTCCGCCAGGCCGGCATCGCCTATTCGCAGGATTACATCGCAACGACACTGGACAAATATCCTGGTGTGGCCGCCGCCATCTTCCGGCTGTTCCACGACACGCTTGATCCTAAGCTTTCCGACAAAGCCCGCGTTAGGAAGATCGCCGACCTGCACCAGGCGATCGAGGCAGACCTTGCAGACGTTCCGAGCCTTGACGACGACCGTATCTTGCGACGCTACGTCAACATCGTCGACGCGACGCTGCGCACCAATTATTTTCAGAAGAACCCCGATGGGTCGCCGAAAGCCATGCTGGCCTTCAAGCTCGATCCGAACCTGGTCGACGGGCTGCCGCAACCGAAACCCTTCCGCGAGATGTTCGTCTACGGCGTCGAGGTGGAAGGCGTGCACCTGCGCTTCGGCAAGGTGGCGCGCGGCGGCCTGCGCTGGTCGGACCGCGCCGAGGATTACCGCACCGAGGTGCTCGGCCTCGTCAAGGCGCAGCAGGTGAAGAACGCCGTTATCGTGCCGGTCGGCGCCAAAGGCGGCTTTTATCCGAAGAAGCTTCCGGCGAACGGCAGCCGCGACGAGATCTTCAATGCCGGCCGCGAAGCTTACAAGACCTATATCCGTACGCTGCTTTCGATCACCGACAATATCTCAGGCGCCGAGATCGTGCCGCCGAAGGATACGATCAGGCTCGACGGCGACGATCCCTATTTCGTCGTCGCCGCCGACAAGGGCACAGCGACCTTTTCCGACACCGCCAATGCTCTGGCGCAGGAGGCAGGCTTCTGGCTGGACGACGCCTTCGCCTCGGGCGGCTCGGCCGGTTACGATCACAAGAAGATGGGCATCACCGCCCGCGGCGCCTGGGAAACCGTGAAACGCCATTTCCGCGAAATGGACGTTGACATCCAGACGACGCCGTTCACCGTCGCGGGCGTCGGCGATATGTCGGGCGACGTCTTCGGCAACGGCATGCTGCTCTCCCCCAAGATCCGGCTCGTCGCCGCCTTCGACCACCGTGACATCATCATCGATCCCGATCCCGACATGGAAAAGACGCTGGCCGAGCGCCGGCGGCTCTTCGACCTGCCACGCTCGAGCTGGCAGGATTTCGACAGAAACGCCCTTTCCAAGGGGGCGATGATCATTTCCCGCGCAGCGAAATCGGTGACCCTGACGCCGGAAGCGATTGCAACGATCGGCATCGACAAAGCTGTGGCCACGCCCTTCGAGATTATGACGGCAATCCTGAAGAGCCCGGTCGACCTGCTCTGGTTCGGCGGCATCGGCACCTATGTGAAAGCTGCCTCCGAAACCGATACCGAGGTCGGCGACCGCAGCAACGACCCAATCCGCATTACGGCGGCGGAGGTGCGCGCCAAGGTGATCGGCGAGGGCGCAAACCTCGGCGTCACCCAGAAGGGCCGCATCGCCTACGGGCTCAGGGGCGGGCGCTGCAATTCCGACGCCATCGACAACTCGGCCGGCGTCAACACCTCGGACGTCGAGGTCAACATCAAGATCGCGCTGGCGGCCGCCATGCATGACGGGCGGCTGACGCGGGCAAAACGAGACCAGCTTCTTTCGTCGATGACCGCCGAAGTGGCGGCGCTCGTCTTGCGCAACAACTATCTCCAGTCGCTGGCGATCTCGCTCACCGAACGCAAGGGCACGGCAAACGGCTTGGAACTCGCCCGCTTTATGAGTGTGCTCGAGACCGCCGGCCAGCTGAACCGCAAGGTCGAGACCTTGCCGGATGAGCAGACGCTGGCTGAACGTTACACGGCTGGCAACCCGCTGACGCGGCCGGAAATTGGCGTGCTGCTGTCCTATGCCAAGATCGTGCTCTTCGATGCGCTCGCCGCAAGCGATCTGCCTGACGACCCCTATTTTGCGGCGACGCTCTCCAATTATTTCCCCGTCAAGATGCAGAAGTCGAACGCCGGCGATATAGCAAGCCATCGGCTGCGGCGGGAAATCATCGCCACCGTGCTTGCCAATGAAGCGATCAACCGCGGCGGGCCGAGCTTCATCGTCGCCATGATGGACGCGACGGCGGCTTCGGCGCCGGAAGTGGTGCGCGCCGCGATCGTCGCACGCGACGGTTTCGACCTCACCCGCCTGTGGGCCGACACGGATGCGCTCGACGGCAAAATACCGGGCGAGGTGCAGAACCGCATCTACGAAGAAATCAGCCACAGCTTTACCGTTCTCACGCGCCTGCTGTTGAAAACCGCGATGACCAAAGCCGATATGGCGGAGGTAATTAGCCGGCTGCAGGCCGCACTGAAGAAATTAAGACCTGCTTTCGCCGAACAGGCCGCCGGCGATGCTGCCGCCCGCCAGGCGGAATATGTCGAGGTGGGCGTGCCCGAAAAGCTTGCGGCCGAAATCGCCAACCTCCAGAGCTTCGCGCTGGTGCCGGAGATCATGCAGATTGCCGAGCGCACCGGCGAGCCGCTGGTGCGCGCAGCCGAGAATTATTTTGCGGTGTCGAAAACCTTTCGGATAGCCCGGCTGCTGGCGGCCGGCAGCCGAATTCTCACCTCCGACCACTACGAAAATCTGGCGCTTGCACGCAGCATCGACCAGATCGCCAGCGCCCGGCGCGACATCGTCATCTCGGCCCTTTGCGACCACGGCAAGGAGAAGCTGCCCGTCCAGGCCTGGCATGCGCAGGATCGCGTTCGCATCAACCGCATCGTCGAGGAGCTTTCCAGCCTGAGCGACAGCGGCGATCCCAATCTTGCGCGCATTACCGTTGCCGCAGGCATCCTCACCGATCTTGCGCGCGACCGGGCGAGGTGAGACAGTCCGCGAAAAAGGAGCGGATGTTGAATCGCATAGACTGGACAGGAACGCAGCCGCCGAAAGCCACGGAGAAGGGCATCTGGGGGTGGATGTTCTTCGATTGGGCGGCCCAGCCTTTCTTCACTGTGGTCACCACCTTCATCTTCGGGCCCTATTTCGTCTCCCGCCTGACGGATGATCCTGTGTCGGCCCAGACGACGTGGAGCAACATGGCGACGATCTCGTCTGTGATCATCGCCCTGCTGTCGCCCGTACTCGGCTCGATCGCCGACCAGTCGGGGGCGCGCAAACCGTGGATCGGCTTCTTCGCGATCATCAAGATCGCCAGCCTGTTCTGCCTGTGGTTTGCAGCCCCGGGTTCGCCTGTCCTTTATCCCGTAATCTTCATGATTCTCGCCTCGGTTTCGGCCGAGTTTTCGATCGTCTTCAATGATTCGATGATGCCGCGGCTGGTCGCCAAGCACGAGGTGGGCAAGCTCTCCAACACCGCCTGGGGGCTTGGCTATCTCGGCGGCATGATCGTGCTGATTGCCGTCGTCACGCTTTTGGCGGCAAGCCCGGAAAGCGGCAAGACCGTTCTCGGCTTGGACCCGCTTTTCGGCCTCGACCCCAAGACCGGCCAGGACGCGCGCGTTACCGGGCCGATCTCGGCCGTCTGGTATCTGATTTTCATCCTGCCGATGTTCATCTTCACACCCGATGTCGGCAGAGGCCTGCCATTCGGCGCCGCCATTCGCGCCGGCCTGCGGGAACTGAGAAACACGCTCGGCGAACTCAGAGAACGCCGCGGCATCCTGAGATTCCTCATCGCCCGCATGATCTATCAGGACGGCGTCAACGGCCTGTTGATCCTCGGAGGCGTTTTCGCCGCCGGCATGTTCGGCTGGGCGACGATCGAGATCGGTCTCTACGGCATCATCCTGAACGTCGTCGCGATCTTCGGCTGCCTGATCGCCGGACGGATCGACAGGGGCGTCGGTTCCAAGGTGACCGTCGTCATCAGCCTCACCATGCTGCTTCTCGCCACCATCGGCATCATCTCGACCGGGCCGGGTTACACCCTGTTTGGTTTGATGCCGCTGCCGACGACCGATTCCGGCGGCCTCTTCGGCACCGCCGCCGAAAAGGCCTATATCCTTTATGGCCTGCTGATCGGGCTCGCCTTCGGGCCGGTGCAGGCCTCGTCGCGCTCTTATCTCGCGCGCAGCGTCAGCCTTGAGGAAGCTGGCCGCTATTTCGGCCTCTACGCACTTTCAGGACGCGCCACGAGCTTCATGGCGACGCTGCTCTTCTCGCTGGCGACCTATATCAGCGGCTCACCGCGGCTCGGAATGGCAACGCTGGTCCTGTTTCTCGCCGGCGGGCTGGTGCTGCTGATCCGCACGCCCTATCCGGCCGATCGGACCTGACAAGTCTCCGGCACGCGTCAGTGCCGGAAATGGCGCATGCCGGTGAAGACCATGGCAATGCCGTGTTCGTTTGCGGCATCGATCACCTCTTGGTCGCGCATCGAGCCTCCCGGCTGGATAACCGCCGTCGCCCCTGCGGCGATCATCGACAGAAGACCATCGGCAAACGGCAGGAAGGCCTCGGAAGCAACCGCCGAACCATGCGTCATCGGCACCGCGAGGCCGAGCGCCTTGGCGGCCTCTTCGGCCTTCAGCGCGGCGATGCGGGCGGAATCCACCCGGCTCATTTGCCCGGCGCCGATCCCGGTCGTCTGGCCGTCCTTGGCATAGACCACGGCGTTCGATTTGACATGTTTGCCGACTTTGAAGGCAAACTTCATATCATCAAGCTCCTGCGCCGTCGGCGCGCGCTTGGTGACGACCTTGAGCTCCAGATCCTCGACCATGCCGTTGTCGCGGCTCTGGACCAGGAGGCCGCCGGAAACGGTTTTCGCCGTCAAACCCGCAGCACGCGGGTCGGGCAGGCCGCCTGCGGACAGAAGCCGCAGGTTCGGCTTACGGGCCACGATCGCCTTTGCCTCTTCGGTGACATCAGGGGCGATGATCACTTCGGTGAAGAGCTTGACGATCTCCTCGGCCGTTTCGGCATCCAAGACACGGTTGAGCGCGATAATGCCGCCGAAGGCGGAAACGGAATCGCAGGCCAACGCCCGCTGATAGGCTTCCATCAGGCTCGAACCGGTAGCGACGCCGCAGGGATTGGCATGTTTGATGATAGCGCAGGCGGGCGCCTTTTCCGGCAGGAATTCGGCAACGAGCTCGTAGGCGGCATCGGTGTCGTTGATATTGTTATAGGAGAGCTGCTTGCCCTGGAGAAGGACGGCTGTCGAAACTCCCGGGCGCTTCTCGCCCGTGACATAGAAGGCAGCCTTCTGATGCGGATTCTCGCCGTAACGCATTTCTTCCTTCAGCACGCCGCCTATGACGCGGTGGCGCGGTGTGTCGATCGCCAGGGCTTCGGCAAACCAGTTGGAAATCGCAGCATCATAGGCCGCGGTACGCGCATAGGCTTTGGCGGCCATGCGCTGGCGGAAGGCATAGGCCGTCTTGCCATCATCTGCCGAAAGCTGCTCCTTGAACTCGGCATAATCGTCGGGATCGGTCAGGATGGTTACATAGGCATGGTTCTTGGCCGATGCACGGATCATCGCCGGACCGCCGATGTCGATATTCTCGACGGTCGTCGGGTAATCGCCACCGGCCGCCCGCACCTCCTCGAATGGGTAGAGGTTGATGACGGCAAGATCGATGCCCTCGATGCCGTGCTTTTTCATCGCCTCCTGGTGTTCGCCATCGTCGCGGATCGCCAGCAGGCCGCCATGCACCGTCGGATGCAGCGTCTTGACGCGCCCATCCATGATCTCAGGAAAACCGGTGATCTCGGAAACATCGGTGACATCAAGCCCGGCCGCGGCGATCGCCTTGTAGGTGCCGCCGGTCGACAGCAGACGCACGCCTCTTTCAGACAATGTCTGGGCGAGCTCGACGATGCCGGTCTTGTCGAAGACGGAGAGGAGAGCGGTCCTGATTTCGACCTTGTCGGGGGCGGGGATCTTCTTGGAAATGACGGCCATGAACCTTCTCCGTTCGGGCTTCGGGAGATATCCGCTAGAGCATGAGGCCGAAAAGTGGAAGCGGCTTTCGGACGAGATCCTGCCTTAGGGGACGTTTCTTGCTGGCGCCGCGTTAGCACAGCTTTGCCGCCGCGCAAACAGCGCTCTTGCTCTCCCTTTCGATTTAATCCCGGATTCGAATTTGGCGAGCCGGCGATCCCGTCTAAGCTTTACGGGACAGGAACCAGCGGATCTCCGTCTTCCCGGCCAGATCGAAATCGATCTCGATCTGGTCAGAGCCGCAGATGCCGGAGCTGTCGGCGAAGAAGATGTCCTCGGAAATCAGCACTTCGTTGCCGGGCGCGGAAAACAGCCAGCTTTCGCCGTCCGGCGCCGTCAGCAGCACGGATTCTCCATCGCTCTGCTGCAGAACGATGGAGGGATGAATATGAAAACGGGCGACGGCCTTCAGCGGCTCGCCGCGTTCGTATCCTTCACGCCGGATGAGCCGGTCGTGGCCTGTCACCATCGAACCTGCCGCATTGAGCGTCAGCTCTCGCTCGTGCAGCACGCCGAACGTCCTGAGATAACCGTCATGGCTGAGCTTGATGCTGTCGCGCCCATCCTCCGTTTCGACACGTTCGACGGTGACGGTTTTCACCGGTTCGGTGATTGCATGATCGAGGAAAGGCGAGTGTGAAAAACGGCTGGACGACGTGTCGTTGAGGATGACGGTCGAATGCGCCGCGGTCGTGCGCGCCATCTGGACATAACGGTGTCCGGCAAATTTCGGCGAGCCGGAATTGACGATGAAGCGATGGCGGCCCGACGACATCTCGAAGGACAGGCTCCCGGCATGCGCGGTGCGCAGCGCGCCGCCCGAAGGCGGCGTGCCGGTATCGGCGATGATGACCGTCTTGCCCCCGGAAAGCCGCTGATAGCGTGACTGCGGCAAAGCCTTGAATGGCTGGCCAGCGGTCTCGTCATATCTGAGCACCGACATCAGCTCATTGGCGAGCGTCGAGGTCGCGCCGTTGAAGAGCGCCAGGTCCCCGTCCTGATGGCGGAAGAACCGCAAAGCCGGATACATGCGGTCGATGCCCGAAATCAGCTTCTGCGGCAGATCATGGCCGAGATTGACGTAAGTCTGCCGCAATGGCAGCAGGTCGAGCAGCAGTTCCAAGCCGACGCGCGGATTGCGCGAGATATGACCGCCATCCGGGAGAATCTGGCTATCGAATTGGCGGTCGAGCGCCTGTGCCGCTCTTCGAAGCGTAGATGGTCGGGCCGGCATGGCGACAGAGGCCATGGCGAGCGCGATGCGCAGCCGAAACAGCTCCAGGCCACCGAGCGTATAGGGCGCCATGCGATGCAGGAACCTGACCTGAAAAGCAAGCGACTTCATGAAGCGGCGATAAAAGCCGCGATCGGCGTTCTGCAGCACGACCGGCGAATGCGACAGCCAGGCGATGACTCGCTGGGCCGTGACGTCCGTCTCCCAGGCAATTCCTTCCACACGGCCGGCATGGATGGAAAGCCAGCTGTCGACGATCGCGCGGGCGGCCGCCGAGCTGCGTTCCGTCTTGTGCGCCCGCATGTGTCGCAGCCAGCCGAAGCTGTGCAGGCGGATAGCAAAGGGCCGAGAGGGTAAGGTGAAGGTGAAGGGCGATTTGCCGTCCGTTTCCAGCATGCGGCCGGCCAGGAGGAAACGTCCGTTAAGGATCTCGTCGGCTACATGTGGATCAATGCTGCGAAGATCGGTCGGGGCGACGATCAGACGCTCGGGCGGCTTGATCGAAGGGCGAATGAGCTTCAGGCGCAGCAGCGCGACGCGGCGCAAGGCGCGCCGCCAAGCCTCCCGAACATACATGCTCGCAAAACGCCGACCGGACTGCATATTCTATTGTCTATTGACCCTCGTGGTTAAGAATAGGTGAAAGGCAGCCGATTTCATCGTCCGCAATGAATTAATTCGTGACAAAGTTCGAATATACAAAAATTGTTGCGTGTCATCGGAGGATATTCGGCGTTTTGCAAAGAACGACGGACGTTCTGCGAGGGTGTAATCCTCACATGGTACGGATTTGGGTGATGCATTTGAGGAATCAGGCCGCTCGCCGCAGCACCGCCGCGTAGAAGCCGTCGAGGCCGGAGGCGATGCCTTCAGGCATTTTCAGCATGGTTGGAAGCGTGCGGAATTCGCCGAGCGGCGTGATCGCCGCTTCGAGACCTGGCCAGTCGCCAGCGCTGATCGGCACACGCTCGATTGCGTCCGCATCGGAAAGAACGCGGGCAACGACTTCCTCACCCTCGGCGGGATCGAGCGAGCAGTTCGAAAATACCAGCGTGCCGCCTGGCTTCAGCAGCGTCAGCGCATGACGCAGCAGCCGCTCCTGCAGCGCCGCCAGCCTGGCTATATCATCCGGCCCCTTGGTCCACAGCACGTCGGGGTGCCGACGTGTCGTGCCGGTGGAAGAGCAGGGGGCGTCGAGCAGGATCGCATCGAAGCCTTCCGTCGGCCTGAATGTCGTCAGGTCTGTCGCAACCGTGTCCGCCTCGAGGCCTAGCCGGTCAAGATTCGACCGCAGCCGTCTTAGCCGGCTTTCCGACTGATCGAGTGCGGTCACCACGCCGCCGGCAAGGATGAGTTGGGCTGTCTTTCCGCCGGGCGCAGCACAGAGGTCGGCAGCACGTTTGCCCGAGAGATTGCCGAAAAGCCTGGCCGGAATGCTTGCCGCCGCATCCTGCACCCACCACGCACCCTCGTCGAAGCCCTCGAGTGAAGGAATACCGCCTTCAAAGGCGGCAAGCCGCACGCCGCCCGTGGGCAGGGCAACGCCGTTCAGCCTCTTCGCCCAGGCTTCTGCGTCGGCTTTGACGGTCAAATCGATCGCCGCGGGTTCGAGCTGCGATTGCGAGATCGCCAGCGCCGCGTCGCGCCCATAGGCCTTTTCCAGCCTTGAGAGGAACCAGGTTGGCATCGGCGGAACCTTTTCGATCCGCACCAGCACCTCGTCCTTTTCGCGGCCGAGCCGGCGCAGCACGGCGTTGACCAGCTTTGCGAAGCGGCGATTGCGAGGATCCTGGTTGGCCTGCTCGACGGCAAGATCGACCGCGGAATGATCCGGCACGTCGAGATAGAGGATCTGCGCAGCCCCGATTGCCAGAACATGGTGCAAGGCCCGCGCCCCCTCCGGCAACGGCGATTCCAGCAGCGAGTCAATTGCGGCGTCAATGCGCGGCAGATGGCGCAGCGTCGTGTTCAAAATGGCACGCACAAGCGCCCGATCACTTTCGCCAAGGGCCTTATAGGCCGGATTGCCATGTTCATGATCGAGAGCGCCGTCGAGCGGCAGCTTGCGGTCGACGACGGCGGCCAGAATCTTTGCGGCCGCCGCCCGGGCCTGCAGGCCGGGCTTGGCTAGCGCCGACCGGCCGGCGGAGGATTTCTGGTTGCGGAATGGCTTTGTCGTTCCGTCTGAATTCAAGACCACGGACCTTTTGGCGGTTGCGAACCACCGCGACCCGTATTCGGAACAGAGCGCGATTTGCGCGACGGATTAGCAGTACGCACCGGTCCCGTCGAGACATTCATGCCGCTTTGCGCCATCTCATGGAGCGCAGCAATACGGTTTTCCGTGTTCGGATGGGTGGAAAACAGATTGTCCATGCGTTCGCCGGAAAGCGGATTGATGATGAACATATGGGCCGTCGCTGGATTGCGCTCGGCATCCTCATTCGGCACATGGGCCGCACCGCGAGCAATCTTTCCGAGTGCGGAAGCGAGCCAGAGCGGGTTGCCGCAGATTTCGGCGCCGCGGCGGTCAGCCGAATATTCGCGCGTGCGGCTGATCGCCATCTGCACCAGCATGGCGGCGAGCGGTGCTACGATCATCGCGACAAGGACGCCGATAAAGCCGAGCGGATTATTGTTCTCGCGGTTGCCGCCGAAGAAGAAGGCGAAGTTGCCGAGCATCGAGATCGCGCCGGCAAGCGTTGCCGTGATCGTCATGGTCAGCGTGTCGCGGTTCTGGATATGAGCGAGCTCATGCGCCATCACGCCTGCCACCTCCTCGGGAGACAAGGCAGCGAGCAGGCCGGTCGAGGCGGCAACGGCCGCATTTTCGGGGTTGCGGCCGGTGGCGAAAGCATTCGGCTGCGGGCTGTCGTAGAGATAGACCTTCGGCATCGGCAGGCCGGCATTGCGGGCGAGATCGCGCACGATCGCAAAGAATTCCGGCGCATTTCGCTCATCGATCTGCTGCGCGCGATAGGCCGCAAGCACCATCCGATCAGAGTTCCAATAGGAGAAGAAATTCATGCCGGCGGCAATGACGAATGCGATCATCATGCCGCCTCGACCGCCGATCAGAAAACCGACGAACATGAAAAGCGCCGTCATGAAGGCAAGCAACATGGCAGTGCGAACGAGGTTCATTGCGAATCTCCAACTCCGAATTTGGCGTCGCAAGCTTTCAATCCCCGCGACTGCGCATTATGATTTGGTTATTCACCCGCCATTTTCAATATTTCCGGCAGGAGAAGGCCATGCAGGAAGCCGATAACGACAATAGCCAAACGCCGACGGTGGAGGGATCGGAGCCGCCGCGCAAGGTACTGTCTCCGGCCGCCCGACGTGCGCTTGCCGAGGCTGAAGAAAGACGCATGAATCAGAAGCCGCTGGATCTGCCACCCGAGATCGGCGGCCGCGGCGGCGCCGAGCCCGCCCGCTTCGGGGATTACGAGATCAACGGCCGGGCAATCGATTTTTAAGCCCGGATTGTCGGGCCCAAATCCGGGCCTCGTGCAGGCCGTCCAAATTCAGCCAGCCAAAGCAAAGTGAGCCGCCTCGGGACTCGGATGGTCGGGGCGGCTGTTTATATCAGGCAGTTACCTTGTTCTGCCGGTTGGCGATCAGGTCGTCGACGACGGCCGGATCGGCAAGCGTCGAGGTATCGCCGAGAGCGCCGAAGTCGTCCTCGGCGATCTTGCGCAGGATGCGCCGCATGATCTTGCCGGAGCGGGTCTTCGGCAGGCCGGGCGCGAACTGGATCTTATCGGGCGCGGCGATCGGGCCGATTTCGGCGCGCACATGCTTCACCAGTTCCTGGCGAAGCGTGTCGGTGCCTTCGTGTCCGGCCATCAAGGTCACATAGCAATAAATTCCCTGGCCCTTGATCGAATGCGGATAGCCGACGACCGCCGCTTCTGAAACCAGATTGTGCGAGACGAGGGCGGATTCCACTTCGGCGGTACCCAGCCGGTGGCCGGAGACGTTGAGCACGTCGTCGACGCGGCCGGTGATCCAATAATAACCGTCCGCATCGCGCCGGCAGCCGTCGCCGGTGAAATACTTGCCCTTGTAGGTGGAGAAATAGGTCTGGATGAAGCGGTCATGGTCGCCATAGACGGTGCGCATCTGCCCCGGCCAGCTGTCGGTGATGCAGAGATTGCCATCGGCCGGACCTTCCAGCACCTTGCCTTCATTGTCGACCAGTTGCGGCTTTATGCCGAAGAACGGCGTCGTCGCCGAACCCGGTTTCAGGTCGGTGGCGCCCGGCAGCGGCGTGATCATGTGGCCGCCGGTTTCCGTCTGCCACCATGTATCGATGACCGGGCAGCGCTTGTCGCCGACGACATTGTAATACCATTCCCAGGCTTCCGGGTTGATCGGTTCGCCCACAGTGCCTAGCAGGCGCAGAGAAGAGCGGGAGGAGCGCGTGACGAATTCGTCGCCCGCGCCCATCAGCGAACGGATCGCCGTCGGCGCCGTATAGAAGATATTGACCTTGTGCTTGTCGACGACTTCCCAGAAACGGCCCTGGTCGGGGAAGTTCGGCACACCTTCGAACATCAGTGTCGTCGCACAGTTCGCCAGCGGCCCGTAGACGATATAGGAGTGACCGGTGACCCAGCCGACATCGGCCGTGCACCAGTAAATGTCGCCGTGATGGTAGTCGAACACATATTCATGCGTCATCGCCGCATAGACGAGGTAACCGCCCGTCGTATGCAGCACGCCCTTCGGCTTGCCGGTGGAACCTGACGTGTAGAGAATGAACAGCGGATCTTCCGCCTTCATCTTCACCGGCGGGCATTCCGCCTTCACGCTGGCGATTTCCTGATGATACCAGAGGTCGCGTCCGGGCGCCCAGCCGGTCTTGCCGCCGGTGCGGCGAACGACGAGGACCTTGCTGACGGTGACGTGTTGACGGGCGGCGATATGGATCGCAGTGTCGGTGTTGTCCTTCAGCGGTACCGGCTTGCCGCCGCGAACGCCTTCGTCGCAGGTGATGACGAAGGTGGATTCGCAATCCACGATGCGCCCTGCCAAGGCCTCGGGCGAGAAGCCGCCGAAGACGACGGAATGCACCGCGCCGATGCGAGCGCAGGCGAGCATCGCATAGGCTGCCTCCGGGATCATCGGCATGTAGATGGTAACGCGATCACCCTTCTTGACGCCATGCTTCTTCAACACGTTCGCCGTCCGGCAAACATGTTCGTAGAGCTCGTTATAGGTGACCTTCTTATCGATATAGGGATTGTCCCCTTCCCAGATGATCGCCACCTGGTCGCCGTTCGTCTTCAAATGGCGGTCGATGCAATTGTAGGAGACGTTTGTCTGGCCGTCTTCGAACCATTTGATCGCGACCTTGCCGGTAAAGGAGGTGTTCTTGACCTTGGTATAAGGTTTGAACCAGTCGATCCGCTTGCCGTGCTTGCCCCAGAACTTGTCCGGATCCTCGATGCTTTCCTCGTACCATTTCAGGTACTTCTCCTTATCGATCAGGGCGCGCGCCTTCACCGGCTTCGTGACCGGATAGATCTTCTCCGACATGGAACTCCTCCTCATGGGACATGCGACGGACCGCGAGCTGTACAGGGCCCGAACTTCAAATCACGGCAATTCATAGCAGTTCGCATCGCCACGGCAATTAGACAAAGGTCATTTGATTTCGGAAGAATTGCAATTCTGCGACAGTCCGGTTATATAGCGGCATATTTCCCGGACATTGTGGTGACAATCCACGGACCGCGACCGGCGCGGACGATAGAAGGACTATATCCATGGCTCAAACACTGCTCATGCCGAAGGCGACTGCCATCTGGCTTGTCGACAACACGGCGCTGTCTTTCGATCAGATCGCGCAGTTCTGCAAACTGCACCCGCTCGAGGTCAAGGCGATCGCCGATGGCGAAGCAGCGCAGGGCATCAAGGGCCTCGACCCGATCTCGACGGGACAGCTCTCCCGCGACGAGATCGCCCGCGCCGAAGCCAATCCGAACCACAAGCTGAAACTTTCCGAACCGAAGGTGCGCGTGCCGGAATCCAAGCGCCGCGGCCCGCGTTATACGCCGGTTTCCAAGCGTCAGGACCGCCCGAACGCCATTCTCTGGCTCGTTCGCAACCATCCGGAGCTGAAGGACGCGCAGATTTCCCGCCTCGTCGGCACGACGAAATCGACGATCGAGCAGATCCGCGAGCGCACCCACTGGAACTCCGCCAACCTGGCGCCGATGGACCCGGTCACGCTCGGCCTCTGCAGCCAGATCGATCTCGACATGGAAGTCGAAAAGGCGTCCAAGGGCCGTCCGCTGCCGACCGCCGCCGAGCTTGGCGCAACGCTGCAATCGGCGCAGGAGACCGAACGCCTGAGCCCGAGCTACGAGCGCGAAGAGGAAAAGGAAATCGACGCCGACGCCGTCTTCCGCAAGCTGAGCTCGCTGCGCTCGGCCCCGAAGGATGAAGACGAGGACGACCAGTACTGAGAATACCAGCAGTCTCATGCAAAACCCCGCCGGCTTCGGCGGGGTTTTTTATTGCAATAACGACATGCGGAAACAAGGAGCTAAAGCGCGAGGAGCGAAAGATCGCGACGCGCTTTAACCTGTCCATCCTTAATTTACATCGGTAACGAGCCGAAACCGCGCTTGCGCAGTGCCTCGGCAATCTCTTCCAGAATCGCGGGATCATCAATGGTTGCCGGCATTTTCCAGGGTATGCCGTCGGCAATTTTCTGCATCGTTCCGCGTAGGATTTTACCGGAGCGCGTTTTCGGCAAGCGATTAACGGTGATGGCCGTTTTGAAGGCTGCGACCGGGCCGATCGACTGGCGAATCATCGCCACGACCTCTGATTCGATCGCCGCCGCTTCACGAGAAATGTCCCGTTTCAGTACCAGGAAACCACAGGGCGCCTGGCCCTTCAGCGCATCGGTCACGCCGATCACAGCACATTCGGCAACGTCGGGATGCCGCGCGCAAACCTCCTCCATCGCCCCGGTCGAAAGCCGGTGACCGGCGCAATTGATGATGTCGTCGGTGCGCGACATGATGAAGAGATACCCGTCCTCGTCGACATAGCCGGCATCGGCTGTCTTGTAGTAACCGGGAAATTCACCGAGGTAAGCCGACCGGAAACGATCGTTGGCGTTCCAGAGGGTCGGCAGGCAACCCGGCGGCAAGGGCAGCTTTATGACGATATTACCAAGCCTTCCCGCCTCGGTCGGGTGGCCGGCATCGTCGAGTACGGCGACGTCATAACCGGGCATCGGCAATGTCGGTGACCCATGCTTGACGCGGAGGGGGCCGAGCCCGAGCGGATTGGCGGCGATCGGCCAGCCGGTCTCCGTCTGCCACCAGTGATCTATGACCGGCACGCCGAGCATGCGCTCCGCCCATTTCAGCGTCTCGGGGTCCGCCCTCTCGCCGGCCAGAAACAGCGCCCGGAAATCCGGCATCTTGTATTTGCGCAGCATCTCGCCCTCACCATCCTCCCGCCGGATGGCGCGGAATGCGGTCGGCGCCGTAAAAAGCACGCGCACCTTGTATTCCGAGACGATCCGCCAGAATACGCCGGCATCCGGAGTGCCGATCGGCTTTCCCTCGAAGATCAGCGTGGTCACGCCCGCGATCAGCGGTGCATAGACGATATAGGAATGGCCGACGACCCAGCCGATATCGGACGCTGTCCAGAAGACCTCGCCCGGCTTCAGGCCGTAGATATTGCGCATCGACCAGTTGAGCGCGACCATATGGCCGCCGGTGTCGCGCACCACGCCCTTCGGCTGGCCCGTCGTGCCCGAGGTGTAGAGGATGTAGAGGGGATCAGTCGCCTTGACGGAAACACAGGCGACCTCCGCGCCGCGATGGGGCGCCACCGCCGCCTCGAAATCCTGGTCGCGGCCGCTCGCGAGTTCTGCCTGAAGCTGCGGCCGCTGCAGCACCAGGCAGCGCTCCGGCTTTATCCGCGCAAGCTCGATCGCCTGATCGACCAGCGGCTTATAAGCGACCACACGGCCGGGCTCGAGCCCGCAGCTCGCGGTGATTACCAGCTTCGCGCCGCTGTCGTCGATGCGTGCGGCAAGCTCGCTGGCGGCAAACCCGCCGAAAACCACGGAATGGACCGCACCGATACGGGCGCAGGCGAGCATGGAAAACACCGCCTCCGGCAGCATCGGCATATAAAGGATCACGCGGTCGCCTCTGCCGACGCCGAGTTCGAGCAGCGTCGCGGCGATGGCCTTCACCTCGCCGAGTACCTCCTCGTATGAAAACCTGCGCTTTTCGCCGGTCATGGCGCTGTCGAAGATGATCGCCGTCTCGCCGCCGCGTCCCGTCGCAACATGCCGGTCCAGGCAATTGTGACAGGTGTTGGTTTCCGCCCCTGAGAACCAGCGGCCGTATATACCCTCATCAGGTGAAAATACCTGCTCCGGCGGCTTGAACCAGTCGATGGCGGCGGCGGCTTCGCGCCAGAAGGCTTCCGGATCGCGTTTCCAGGCCGCATAGGCCTGATGATAGCCGTTCTGCATCTGCTCCTCCCCAGGACATGCAAGCCGCAAGATCAGTCTACTGCATGTCGCGCAAAGTGCGCAGCAGTTTGGCGCGACATGCAGAGGCTAAAGCGGGTTGAGCGGGGAGGGAAGCCCGACCAAAGCAGCGTGTCAGCGCGCGCCGAAAATCGCAGATCCCACGCGTACGCTGGTGGCGCCGAAGGAAATGGCCGTCTGGTAGTCGCCCGACATGCCCATGGATAGTTTTTCGACACCGCATTTGCGCGCGAGCTTTGCCAGGAGGGCAAAATGCGGCCCGGGATTTTCCTCGGCCGGAGGAATGCACATCAGGCCTTCGATCAACAGGCCGAGTTCGCCGCGGCAAAGCGAGACGAAGGCTGGCGCGTCGTCAGGGGCAATGCCGGCCTTCTGCGGCTCGAGTCCGGTATTGACCTGGACGTAGAGCCGCGGCGTCTTGCCTTGCCGCTTCATTTCCTCGGCGAGCGCACGGGCGATCTTTTCCCGGTCGACGGTTTCGATGACGTCGAAAAGCGCCACGGCATCTGCCGCCTTGTTCGATTGCAGCGGTCCGATTAGATGCAGCTCGATATCGGGATGTCCGGCTTTCAGCGCGGGCCATTTCCCCTGGCTTTCCTGCACCCTGTTCTCGCCGAAGATCCGCTGTCCCGCGTCGATGGCGGGGCGGATCGCATCAGCTTCGAAGGTCTTCGACACGGCGACAAGTTGAACCGAACCCACCGGACGACCCGCCTCCCGTTCTGCGGCGGCAATTCGCGACCGCACGTCGTGCAAGCGCTCTTGAAGGTCCATCATTGTGCCTCGACATATCGGGGTAAAAGGATCGGCAATGAACTAAAGCATGTCGCGTAAGACAAAGACCTCAGACCTGCCGGGCGAAACTGTAGGATAGCGACGCGCTTTAGCCAGCCATTCTGTGCTTGCCAAGACCCGCGCTGGCGAAATCTCGCGGCTGTGATGCAGATCGGACGCCTGCAGCGGCTGCAAAACTTGACGCTACCGTGGTTTCATGGTGAAGGTCTCGACCAATCTCCCTGATTTTCCGGAAATTCGAATACCATGGCTACCGAACGTTATAATCCGCGCGATGCCGAGCCCCGCTGGCAGCAGAAATGGAATGAAGACAAGGTCTTCGAAACCGATAACTCGGATCCGCGCGAAAAATATTACGTCCTCGAAATGTTCCCCTATCCTTCGGGGCGCATCCATATGGGCCATGTCCGCAATTACGCGATGGGCGACGTCGTTGCCCGCTACAAGCGTGCTCGCGGCTATAACGTGCTGCACCCGATGGGCTGGGACGCCTTCGGGATGCCGGCCGAGAATGCCGCTATGGAGCGCGGCGTGCACCCCGCTTCCTGGACCTACCAGAATATCGCTTCGATGAAGGCGCAGCTGAAGGCCATGGGGCTTTCGCTGGACTGGAGCCGTGAATTCGCCACTTGCGACGTCGAATATTACCAGCAACAGCAGCATCTGTTCCTGGACTTCCTGGAAAAGGGGCTGGTCTACCGCAAGCAGTCCAAGGTGAACTGGGACCCGGTGGACAATACCGTGCTTGCCAACGAACAGGTGATCGACGGCCGCGGCTGGCGTTCCGGCGCGCTGGTCGAACAGCGCGAACTGACCCAATGGTTCTTCAAGATCACCGACTTCAGCCAGGACCTGCTGGACGCGCTGGATACGCTCGACCAGTGGCCGGAAAAAGTGCGCCTGATGCAGAAGAACTGGATCGGCCGTTCCGAAGGCCTGACGGTGCGCTGGGAGATCGTGCCGGAAACTGCGCCCGCCGGCGAGACCGAAGTCACGGTCTATACGACGCGGCCGGACACGTTGTTCGGCGCTGCCTTCCTGGCAATCGCCGCCGATCATCCGCTGGCCAAGGATGCGGCCGCCAGGAATGTTGAGATCGAAGCCTTCTGCGAGGAGTGCCGCCGCGCCGGTACCTCGCTCGCCGCGCTGGAGACCGCCGAGAAGAAGGGCATGGATACCGGTATCCGCGTCAGGCACCCGCTCGATCCCTCATGGGAGCTGCCGGTCTACATCGCCAATTTCGTCCTGATGGATTACGGCACCGGCGCGATCTTCGGCTGCCCGTCCGGGGACCAGCGCGACCTCGATTTTGCCCGGAAATATGGCCTGCCGTTTGTTCCGGTCGTCATGCCGAGGGATGGCGACGCCGCGAGCTTTTCGATCGGCGACACCGCTTATGACGGCGATGGCGTGATGATCAACTCGCGTTTCCTCGACGGCAAGACGACCGAGGAGGCCTTTAATATCGTCGCCGACCGGCTATCGGCGGCTTCGCTCGGCAACACGCCGCAGGGCGAGCGGAAGATCAATTTCCGCCTGCGCGACTGGGGCATTTCGCGCCAGCGCTATTGGGGCTGCCCCATCCCGGTCATCCACTGCGAAGCCTGCGGAGTCGTGCCGGTGCCGAAGAAGGACCTGCCGGTGAAACTGCCGGAGGATGTGACCTTCGACCAGCCCGGCAATCCGCTCGACCGACATCCGACTTGGCGTCACGTAGCATGCCCGAGTTGCGGCAAGGAGGCTCGCCGCGAGACTGATACGATGGATACCTTCGTCGATTCGAGCTGGTATTTCACCCGCTTCACCGCACCCTGGGAAGGAAAGCCCACTGATCCTGAGGCGGCTAATCGCTGGCTGCCGGTCGATCAATATATCGGCGGCATCGAGCATGCGATTCTGCATCTGCTCTATTCCCGCTTTTTCACCCGCGCCATGCGCGAGACCGGCCACGTCGCCGCCACCGAGCCCTTCAAGGGCCTTTTCACGCAGGGCATGGTGGTTCATGAAACCTACAGCCGCGGTTCCGGAGCCGGTCGCGAATGGGTGGCGCCCGCCGATATCCGCATCGAGGAGATCGACGGCAAACGCCGCGCCCTGCTGTTGGCGACCGACGAGGAGGTCACCATCGGCTCGATCGAGAAGATGTCGAAATCGAAGAAGAACGTCGTGGATCCCGACGATATCATCGCCTCCTATGGCGCCGACACCGCCCGCTTCTTCGTTCTCTCCGATTCGCCGCCGGAGCGTGACGTCATTTGGTCCGAGGCGGGTGTCGAAGGTGCTCATCGTTTCACCCAGCGCCTGTGGCGGCTGATTTCGGAAGCGGCTGACGTCCTGTCCACCGTTGCACCCGTACCGGCGAGCGAAGGGGAGGCGCTGGCGATCTCTCAGGCGGCGCATAAGACGCTGAAGGCCGTTCAGAACGACTACGACAAGCTTTGGTTCAACAAGGCCGTCGCCCGCATCTACGAGCTCGTCAATGCGCTCGCCGCGCCGCTGGCGAGGGTTGCGGCGGGTGAAGGCGATGCCGCCTATCGTGCCGCCGTGCGCGACGCCGCCGAGATTCTGATCCAGATCGTCGCACCGATGACGCCGCATCTTGCCGAGGAATGCTGGGCCACGCTCGGCAATACAAGGCTGCTTGCCCGCACAGGTTGGCCGCATTACGTTGAAGCGCTCGTCATGGAAAACGACGTCGTTCTGCCCGTGCAGATCAATGGCAAGAAGCGCGCCGAATTGACAATTTCTCGGGATGCGGATCAGAATGCCGTCACCAACGCCGTGCTGGAACTGGATGCGGTGAAGAACGTGCTGAACGGTCAGGCACCGAAAAAAATCATCGTGGTTCCCCAAAGGATTGTAAACATTGTCGTCTGATATCATCCGCAATGCCGGCCTCGCCGTGATCCTTGCCGCCTCGGCGTTTCTTTCGGCCTGCCAGGTCCGGCCGCTTTATTCCGAAAGCTCAGGCGTCGCCGAAAAGCTGTCCACAGTCGGCTTTTCCGACGCATCCGGTCGTGTCGAACAGCAAGTTCGCAATCGCCTGATCTTCCTGGCGTCGCGGGGCGCCGGCGAAGCAGTAAATCCGCAATATCACGTCGAGATGCGCGCCATCTCGAGCGTCGCCGATACGCTCCTCCGGCAATCCGGCGATACGTCGCGCGCCGGTCGTGTAACCGTCACCGTCACCTATACGCTGAGCGCAATAGTCGACGGTCACGTGATCAAGGCCGGCAGTCGCCAGGCGACGGCGCTGGTGGATTTCTCCGAGCAGGAATTTGCCAAGCAAAGGGCGATCCGCGATGCCGAGAACCGCGCCGCGGATCAGGCGGCGGAATTCGTAGGAGCCGACCTCGCCGCTGCCCTCAGCCGCTGAGGGCGGCGAGGTGGCGGAGATAAAGTCCCATGAATTCGAGACCTTCCTGCAGAAATCGGCGCGGAATTATCGGATATTCGTCATTTACGGCCCGGATCGGGGCTTGGTTTCCGAACGCGCCGGTCAGCTCGCCGGGAAGACCGGCGTGGCGCTGGACGACCCTTTTTCGCTGACGAAACTCGATATAGGCGATCTGCAGAAGGATCCCGGACGACTGGTCGACGAGGTTCAGTCCATCGGCTTGTTCGGCGGCGAAAAACTCATCTGGATCCGCGGCGCAGCAAACGAAAAATACCTCGTCGATTCCCTGGCGCTATTGGCCGAGAAACCGCTCGAAGCCGCCTTCCTGATCGTGGAGGCCGGGGATCTGAAGAAGGGATCCCCGCTTCGCAAGGCCGCGGAAGCCGCCCGATCCGCCATGACCATCCCCTCCTACGCCGACGACAGCCGCGCTCTGAACGGCTTGATCGACGTCGAACTCGGGGCGGAGAGTCTTGGCATTACGCCGGCGGCCCGCCAGGCGCTGCTCGCCCTGATAGGCGGTGACCGAATCGCTTCTCGAAATGAAGTGCGGAAGCTGGCCCTCTATTGCCGAGGTCTCGATACAATCGAGGAACATCACGTTAACGAAATAATCGGGGACGCCAGCGCGATCTCCATTGATGATGCCGTTGACGCAATCCTCAGCGGTGATCTCAACGGCTTCCTCCATGCCATGCAAAAGATCAGCAGTTCAAAAACCGCGATCTTTCTGGTGCTGCAGGCCTGCCTGAGGCAATTCCAGCTTCTGGATATGATGCGTGCCGAAATGGAGGAAAAACGGGTGCAGGCGCCTCAAGTCATGCAAACGATGGGCCGGCATCTGCATTTTCGCCGCAAACCAATCATTGAGCAGGCACTTCGCAACTGGTCGGCGGAAAGCATTGCGCGTGAATCCAACCGCCTGCAGACGGCGATCCTTCAGAGCCGTCGGCGCCAGGCATTGGAAGACAGCATTGCCATGCAAACGCTTCTCTCCACCACCCTTCAATCCGGCCGCAAATCCGCGTGATTATCGCCTTTCCAGCAGGCGGCAGATTTCCTCGAGCTGTTCCAGCGACTTATAGGAAATCTTGATCTGGCCGCCGCTGCTTCTGTGATTGATGGACACGTCAAGACCGAGGGCATCCGACAGCGTTCGCTCGAGCGCCAGCGTATCCGAATCCTTCTGATCGCGGCGCAAGGCCGGTTGCTGCGGCTCGGACTGCGCCTTGATATTGTTCTGCGCCAACTTTTCTGCGTCGCGCACCGACATGCCCTTGGCAACGATGGTGCGGGCAAGGCTGGCCGGATCGGGCGTAGAAACCAGCGCGCGCGCATGGCCGGCCGAAAGACTGCCGGCCGCAAGAAGATCGCGAACCGGGTCGGGCAATTTCAGTAGGCGCAAGGAGTTGGCGACATGGCTGCGGCTCTTGCCGATAATCTCACCGAGATCGTTTTGGGTATAGCCATATTCAGCGATAAGCTGCTCATAGCCCAATGCCTCTTCGAGGGGATTCAGATCCGCCCGCTGCACGTTTTCCACAATGGCGATTTCAAGCGCGGTCTTGTCGTCAACGTCACGGATAATGACCGGGATTTCAATCAGGCCAGCGAGTTGAGCCGCCCGCCACCGCCGCTCCCCGGCAATGATTTCATATCTGTCTTGCGACATCGTCCGCACCACGATTGGCTGGACGATGCCGTGCTGACGAATGGAACTCGCAAGGTCGTGCAGTTCGGTGTCATCGAAAAAACGACGGGGATTACGAGGGTTGCGGCTGACGAATTCGATCGGGATCATCCGGTCGGCGCTGACAGTTCGTTCGGCTTCAACCGGGACAGGTTGATCCATTTCTCCGATCAACGCCGCAAGCCCACGGCCCAGTCGTCTTTTTGATACATCGTCATTCATAATCTACACTCACCTCACGCCGGAAATAATCTTACGCGGCCAGTCTCTGGCGCTCACGCTGGATGACCTCGGAGGCCAGCTGCAGATAGGCCTGGCTGCCCGCGCACTTCAGATCATAAAGAATAGCGGGTTTGCCGTAGGACGGCGCTTCGGACACCCGCACATTGCGCGGGATTAACGTATGGTAAACCTTTTCGCCAAGATGCGTCCGCACGTCATTGACGACCTGCTGGGCCAAATTGTTACGCGCATCGAACATCGTCAGGACGATGCCCTGGATGTCTAGCCGCGGATTTACTGTCCGGCGAACCTGATTGACAGTTTCCAGCAACTGGCTAAGCCCCTCCAGCGCAAAAAATTCGCATTGCAGCGGCACCAATACCGAATGGGCGGCGGCCATGGCATTCATCGTCAGCAGATTAAAAGAGGGCGGGCAATCGAGAAGAATGTAGGAGAATGCCATCGCCTCGGGTGTGGACAATGCTTTTCGCAATTTAAAGACCCGATCGCTCTGCTGCGATATTTCCATCTCTATGCCGAGCAAATCCATCGTTGAAGGAACGATGCAGAGGTTGGGAACGGCTGTCTCCAGCGTCACGTCGCTGATTCCGCGTTCGCCGACCATCAGGTCATAGGAGGAGAGCTTTCGATCGCGGCGGTCGATACCGAGGCCAGTGCTGGCATTGCCCTGCGGATCGAGATCTACGATCAGGACACGCTCGCCGATGGCGGCCAGCGCCGTTGCCAGATTGATTGCAGTGGTCGTTTTGCCAACGCCACCTTTCTGATTTGCGATGGTTATTATCCGATGTCGTTCGCCAGCCATTACCGCAATATCCGATCTGTTAAACCAAGCGCCGGAGATTCGATACTTCCAAAATCACGGATTCATGCTCGACGGCGCTCTTATGTTCTACCAGATCGAATTCCCACCGGCCACGGGCTTCGGCTATTTCCCTCAGGTAATCCCGGCCTTTGTGAAAAAACCCCCGACAATTTTCCTTGCCAAGCATCCAGGGGGCCGAATAGGCGATCAACCCATCAAGATCGGCAAGAGCTCGCGCCGAAATCGCGTCACAATCGCCGATCTCGCCATGAGCGTCTTCGATTCGACTGGCGTGAACACTCCCTCGTGCATTCGTCTCCCGCAGAGCCGTACGTAGAAACGCAGCCTTCTTATGGTTGCTTTCGACAAGATGTACCCATCCCTCTTGCAGCTCTGCCAAGAAGATGGCGGTGATGACACCCGGAAAGCCGCCACCACTGCCGAGGTCAACCCAAGTGACGGGCCGAGGATAAATTTGAAAAATTTGACTGCTATCAGCGATATGGCGGTGCCACAGCGCATCGAGCGTCGATGGCGCCACCAAGTTGATGGTTTTTGTCCATTTCTGAAACAGTATCGCGAAATGTTGAAGTCGTTCCTGTGTTTCACGTGAAACACGTAAACCGTTCAGTTCCATTCTACAGGACTCTCAAATCTTGTATCAGGCGCTCTGGCGCGCGAATTCCTGCTGCCGGCGCAGGTGCACGAGCAGCAGCGCAATGGCGGCGGGGGTCATACCCTCGACAATTGCCGCCTGGGCGACGTTAAAGGGGCGAGCAATGCTTAGCTTCGATTTGAGTTCGTTAGAGAGGCCCGACAGCGCGTCGTAATTAAAATCTGTCGGTATCCGTCGCTCCTCGTCGCGTCGCTGATCGGCAATCGCCGCCGCCTGCCGCTCGAGATAAACCGAGTAGCCGGCCTCGATCTCCAGCGCCTCCGCGACCTTCGATCTAAGGCTACCCAATTCTTCCGGCCAAACGTCTCGAAGTGTGGCAAAATCATAGGCCGGATAGGAAAGGAGATCATAAGCGGTCCGGCGCTGACCGTCGAGATTGATGTTCAAGCCCGCCCGTCGGGCCTCGTTCGGCGTCAGCGTAAGCGCCATCAACTGAGCACGCCCAGCATCAATCTCCGCCTGATAGGTCGCGAATCGCTTGGCGCGCTCGGCGCTCACGCATCCAAGCTCCACAGCTAGTGGTGTCAGCCGCATATCGGCATTGTCGGCCCGCAATGTCAGGCGGTATTCCGCACGCGAGGTGAACATTCGATACGGTTCCGTAACACCGCGGGATGTCAGATCGTCGATCATGACTCCGATGTAGGAACTCGTCCTGCTGAAATGGAACGGTTCCGAATCGGAACTGCGTAGGGCCGCATTCATTCCAGCTGCTAACCCTTGGGCGGCTGCCTCTTCATAACCGGTGGTGCCATTGATCTGGCCGGCAAGGAACAAACCTCGAAGTCGCCTGACCTCAAGTGATGGGGTAAGTTCTCTTGGATCGACATGGTCGTATTCAATGGCATAACCCGGCTGCAGTATCCTTGCCGATTCGAGACCCGGAATGGTCTTGATGAAAGCGGCTTGAACTTCGGCCGGCAGCGACGTTGAAATGCCGTTAGGATAAACCGTATCATCATCCAGTCCTTCGGGTTCAAGGAAGACCTGATGTCCGTCGCGCTCCCCGAATTTGACCAGCTTATCTTCAATGGACGGGCAGTAACGTGGACCGACGCCTTCGATCTGCCCGGAATACATCGCCGAGCGATTGATATTATCGACAATGATGCGGTGGGTCGCCTCGGTTGTCCGGGTAACGCCGCATTCGACCTGACGGGTGGTGATGGCATCGGTCATGAAGGAAAAGGGCACGAGGTCCTCATCCGGACCCTGTCGGCCGACGGACTGCCAGTCGATCGTCTTGCCGTCCAACCGGGCAGGCGTCCCGGTTTTCAGCCGCCCCAGCCGGAGCCCCAGCCGCGCCAGCGTGGCGGATAGTCCGACCGACGGAGCTTCGCCGACACGGCCAGCAGGTGTCTTTTCTGAGCCGATATGAATAAGACCGCGCAGGAAGGTGCCGGTTGTCAAGACCACGGCTGGCGCCTTCAGCTGCCGGCCGTCTTTCATGATGACACCAGCGACCCGGCCCGCGAACACGTCGAGATCGAATGCGTCACCCTCGACAATCTCGAGGCCTGGCGTCGCTTCGATTGCGGCCAGCATCGCCAGCCGGTAAAGCTTTCGATCTGCCTGGGTCCGCGGACCCCGCACAGCCGCACCCTTTTTCCGGTTTAACATTCTGAACTGAATGCCGGCCACATCGGCAACGCGGCCCATCAGGCCGTCCATCGCGTCGATCTCGCGCACCAGATGTCCCTTGCCGAGCCCGCCGATCGCCGGATTGCAGGACATGACACCGATCGTATCCCGCCTGTGGGTAACAAGCGCGGTCTTCGCACCGAGCCGGGCAGCCGCGCTGGCCGCCTCGGTGCCTGCATGGCCGCCGCCGATCACGATCACATCATAGGCATTACCGGTCATATCAAACTCCAAAACAGCAGAACTTCACTCGGAACTCCCAGGCGCTCGGCCAAAAGGTTTCACGTGAATCACTTGCCGATGCAAAACTCCGAGAAGATCACGTCTAGCAGTTGCTCGACATCCACCCGCCCGGTAATTCTTCCTAGGTACTCAGCCGCAAGTCGCAGCTGCTCGGTACGCAATTCAAGATCTGCATCAGTCTCCGATATTGCCGCGTCGAGCGCCGCCAAACATTTCGCCAGCGAATCCCTGTGCCGCTGTCGGCTGGGGATGGCTAGAGACAGACCGCCGAAGCGTTCCGCGACGATGCGCCCGATCAGCCGCCGCAACTCCGGCAGACCATCACCGGTCGCCGTCGAAATTTCTAGATCATAGCGACCGGAACCGATCTTGATGAGATCCTTCTTCGTTCCGACAGTAACATGGGGCAAAGCCTGCTCCAAGTTGCCGGGGATCACGGGATTGCTCATGTCGACCAACAACAGCGCGAGATCGGCATCGCGTAGCGCAACGCGAGCGCGCCGTACTCCTTCGATCTCTACGCGGTCGTCCGCCTCTCGCAGACCGGCGGTGTCATAAAGTTTGACCAGATAGCCGTCAATATCGAGATCGACCTGGAGAACATCGCGAGTCGTTCCGGCAATGTCGGTGACGATGGCGACGTCACGCCGGGCAAGAGCGTTCAGCAGGCTCGATTTTCCGGCATTCGGAGCGCCGGCGATCACGACCTTGAAACCGTCCCTGATGATCTCGCCCGCCGAGGCCGCTTTGAGATGATCGCCGATATCATCGCGAAGCCGCTTCATGTCGGTCCAGACCATATCCGAAACCGAGCCTGGAACGTCGTCCTCGTCTGGAAAATCGAGCTCCGCTTCGATCAAGGCGCGCGCCCGGGTCAATCGTTCCGCCCACGAATCATACATTGCCGAAACGCCGCCGGTGCTCTGTTCGACCGCAAGGCGGCGCTGCATCTCGGTTTCGGCGCTGATCAGATCGGCGAGACCCTCGACTTCCACGAGATCAAGCTTGCCGTTTTCGAAGGCTCGCCGCGAAAACTCGCCTTCAATCGCCATACGAACATTCGGAATATCGCCGAGTTCGTTAAACAATGCCGCCAGCACGGCCTTGCTGCCGTGGATCTGCAATTCCGCCACATCCTCGCCGGTGAAAGAGTGCGGGGCGGGAAAAAACAGCACAAGGCCGCTGTCGACCGGTCGATTGTTACGATTCCGAATCGTTCGGTACGAAGCCACTCGATCGACCGGTACGGATCCGACCAGCCGAACCAATATATCTCTGGTCGACCGACCGCTGATGCGGACAACAGAAACACCCGAGGGTGGAGCACCGCTCGAAAGCGCAAAGATCGTATCATTCAACATGGCCATGAGCCCGGTTTTCAGTTCGAGTTAGAATCAACTCGCTCAAACAAAAAGCTGGCGACACCGAGACGATGCGCCAGCTCTCATAAAGTTGAATCCGACTAAGGATCAGGTGTTCATCGAGTCGAAGAAGTCCGAATTATTCTTCGTCTGTTTGAGTTTGTCGATGAGGAATTCGATCGCATCGGTCGTGCCCATGGGCGCAAGAATACGGCGAAGAACGAAGATCTTCTGCAGATCCTGGCGTGGAACAAGAAGGTCTTCCTTGCGCGTGCCGGACTTCAGGATGTCCATGGCAGGGAAGATGCGCTTGTCCGCGACCTTGCGGTCAAGGACGATTTCGGAGTTGCCGGTACCCTTGAACTCTTCAAAGATGACTTCGTCCATACGGCTTCCGGTATCGATCAGCGCCGTAGCGATAATCGTCAGGGAACCGCCTTCCTCGATGTTGCGTGCGGCGCCGAAGAAGCGCTTCGGCCGCTGCAGCGCATTGGCATCGACACCACCGGTCAGAACCTTGCCGGAGGAGGGGACGACCGTGTTATAGGCGCGGCCGAGACGTGTGATCGAATCGAGCAGGATGACGACGTCGCGTCCATGCTCGACCAGACGCTTTGCTTTTTCAATGACCATTTCGGCCACCTGAACGTGACGTACCGCCGGTTCGTCGAAGGTCGAAGAGATGACCTCGCCGCGGACCGAGCGCTGCATGTCGGTCACTTCCTCGGGACGCTCGTCGATCAGAAGGACGATAAGATAACATTCCGGATGGTTCGCGGTGATCGAATGCGCGATGTTCTGGAGAAGCACGGTCTTACCGGTACGTGGCGGCGCGACGATCAGCCCACGCTGACCCTTGCCGAGCGGTGCCACCAGGTCGATCACACGCGGCGACAGATCCTTGGAGGTCGGGATATCCAGTTCCATCTTGAAGCGCTCGTTCGGGTAGAGCGGCGTCAGATTGTCGAAATGAACCTTGTGACGAATCTTTTCCGGATCGTCGAAATTGATGGTGTTGACCTTGAGCAGTGCGAAATAACGCTCGCCTTCCTTCGGCCCGCGAATCGGCCCTTCGACCGTGTCGCCCGTTTTCAGGGAGAAACGGCGAATCTGCGACGGCGAGATATAGATATCGTCAGGACCGGGCAGGTAGTTGGCATTCGCCGAACGCAGGAAGCCGAAACCGTCCTGCAGCACCTCGACGACCCCTTCGCCGATAATTTCCACATCTTGGCTGGCAAGCATTTTGAGGATTGCAAACATCAGTTCCTGCTTGCGCATCGTGCTTGCATTCTCGACCTCGAGCGATTCGGCGAAAGCAAGGAGATCCGTCGGGGATTTGCTCTTAAGTTCCTGAAGCTTCATTTCAGCCATGAAGTGACCAATACTCTTTTCAATTTCGAAGGGGAAAGGCGATGTTGGGTCGTATTCGGTACTGCGAAAGGGGCTCGCAGACGACTGAACTCTACACACATGCCACGTAGATGAGATGCGCGGAAAATAGCGACTCGTTCTCCTCGCCGCAAGGGGGCTGCTTAAAATGAAGCAAATTTAACCTGAGGGTGATTTCTCCTCAGAACGGCTTTACCACCACGAGAATCACGATCGCGATCATCAGCAACGTCGGCGCCTCGTTCATGAACCGCCAGTAGCGTGCAGAACGGCGATTTTCATCCCGCTCGAAAGCGCGGACGGCGCTGCTGAAGAAGATATGGGTCGCAGTCAGCAGCACGACCAGACCGATCTTTGCATGCAGCCATCCGCCCTGGAATCCGTAGACCGACCAGGCGAGATAGAGACCGAAGATCCAGGTCAGCATCATCGCCGGCGTCATGATGATGCGAAGCAGCCGGCGCTCCATCACCTTGAAGGTTTCCGACTGCACCGAGCCTGGCTCGGCGTCGGTATGATAGATGAACAAGCGCGGCATATAAAACAATCCCGCCATCCAGGAGATCACCGCGATGATATGGAGCGCCTTGATCCAGAGATAGAGATTATCGGGATTCCAGGCGAAAAGTCCAACCGCCATCAGCGCAAAGAAAGCCAGCGCGAAATGCGCCCGGCGCCGGGCGTAAGCGCCGGCCCTGCGGTCCGTCTGTTTTTCCATCGTCACGCCCTGGGCATCCGTGAGCCCCGCACGCGCTCAACCAGCAAACGCACATGTTCAGGGTCGGCCTGCGGCGTTATGCCGTGGCCGAGATTGAAGATAAGCGGCCCATTGCCAAGGTGCTGCAGAATGTCGTCGATGCCTTCTTCCAACGCCCGGCCGCCGGCAACGACGCGCATCGGATCGAGATTTCCCTGAACCGGGCCTTCTTTCTGAAGTTCGACGGCAAAGTCTAACGGAACCGACCAGTCGAGCCCGATCGCATCCGCACCCGTTTTGTGACGATAGGTTTTCAGCTGGTAGCCTGCCCCTTTGGCGAAAGCGATGATACGCGCCTGCGGCCGCCGCGATTTGATCGAGGCGATCATCCGTGCAACCGGTCTGACGGCGAAGGCTTCGAACTCTTTCTCACCGAGAACACCCGCCCAGGAATCGAAGATCTGCACGGCATCGGCGCCGGCATCGATCTGAGCCACGAGATAATCGGCGGAAACGTCGGCAAGCAGCATCAGCAGATGCTCGAAGGCGCGGGGATGTTTATAGGCAAAGAGACGGGCAGGAGCCTGATCCGGGGTGCCGTGGCCGGCGATCATATAAGTCGCTACCGTCCAAGGCGCGCCGCAGAAACCGAGTAGAGCCGTCTCATCAGGCAGCTCGTCCCGGAGCCGCCGCACCGTTTCCAGAACCGGTCTTAGATAATCGACAACCTCGTCGCCGCTCAACCTGCCGATGCCCGCTTCGTCGATCGGATCCATCTCCGGGCCATGGCCTTCAGTGAAACGAACATTCCGCTTCAGCGCATCGGGAATGACGAGAATGTCTGAAAACAGGATTGCTGCATCGAAGCCATAGCGGCGGATCGGCTGCAAAGTCACTTCGACCGCATGCTCTGGCGTGTAGCAGAGATCGAGGAAGCTTCCCGCCTTTGCCCGGGTCTCCCTGTATTCCGGGAGATAGCGTCCTGCCTGTCTCAT